>CAYITI010000032.1:0-6604 GCA_964366235.1 Candidatus Woesearchaeota archaeon | reverse complement strand
ATCTTAAAGAAAACATGTGATGCTATTGAAGGAGATATCGCGGGGTTTGGAGAAGATTGGATTGTGGTTACACCAAGTTTCGCTCAAATTTACAGGACCACTCAAACAGAAGACGTTCAAGCCGCACCAGAATAATTATTTCTTAATTTTTATTTAAAAAAGATTTATAAATATTGCCTTATTTTTTGTTAGTATGGAACTTTTGAAGAATCAGCCTTGCCCTTTATGCCACACAAATAAATTAAGTTTAGTTGAAGAAGAATATAACATTCCTTATTTTGGTAAATGTTATTTAATGTCAATGAAGTGTGAAAATTGTGATTACAAAGTTTCTGATGTTGAAGCAGATGAACAAAAAAATCCGACAATATATACTTTTGAAGTTAGAAATAAAAAAGATTTAAATACAAGAATTGTAAAAAGTGGTCAGGCAAGTATAAAGATTCCTGCTTTAAAAATGTCTGTTGAGCCGGGCTCTGCTTCTGAAGGTTATGTTTCTAATATTGAGGGAGTTTTACAGAGATTTAAGAAAATAATTGAAGCTGAACGAGATTCTGCTGAAGATGATGATGTTAAGAAAACAGCTAAAAATTTATTAAAAAAATTATGGAAAATTGAACTTGGTGAAATGCCAATTAAAATAATTATTGAAGACCCTTCTGGCAATTCTGCAATAATAAGTGATAAAGCTATTGTTGAAAAATTAAAAGTTAAAAAATAATCCAATGTCTAACTTAATTATTAAAAAATCACAAATTAATGGAAATGGTGTTTTTTCTAAAAATAAGATAAATAAATTGGAAAAAGTTTTTATTTTTTTAAAAATAGGATAAAAATAAAAGGTCATAAAGATGGTTGTAAATGTTATCAGCATGAAATGTCCATTCAAATGAGTAAATTTTGTTGGTTAATGAAGAAATAACGATTGATTATTTAACTACTACAACAAGCAGATTATGGAAAATAAATTGTTCATGTAAAAATGTTGATTGCAGAGAGACGATTAGAAGTGTTCAATTTTTGCCAAAAAATAAATTTAATCAATATAAAGGGAAAAATGCCAAAATATGTTGGAAAGGGTTACGGGATTAATTAAATAATTCTCCAGTCTTTACTAACATTCAACTTCCACAAATTTGTAATGCCATATTTTTTGATATAATAAGAATAAGCTTTTTGATTTCTTTTGCTAACATGTTCTCCTTTTTTATAATCCTGTTTTAATAATTCAATCCCTTTTTTAATTAAATTGTATTCTCCTTCATTAGTCTTATTTCCACTCTTAATCTCATCCTCAATCTTTTTAAAATATTCGTATAGTTCTGGAACTATTTTTACCTGATTATTCATACTATCACACTTCTTGCTATTATATCTTGTAATTTTTTATTAATTCCAGAATTAAATATCCAAACAACATTTCCCTTGATATCATAGGTTATTTTATTGCTTTTTTCTAAATAATCTAAAATGACGCAGAAAGTTTGGTACATAATCTTCTTTGGTAATCTTACCCAGATTTGTTTCTTAGTCATATTTCTATCTAAATTTCTTATAAAATCCTCCACCATTAACACAGTGTCCAATTGGGGATAATGTAAAACTTGTTTCATTTCCATAGTTATATAAGTTTATATAACTATTTAAATTTTTCTATCTTAAACAATTCCTTGTTCAAATAATTGTTCAAAAGTTAATTCATTTATAACCACCAAAGCTTCTCTATAATTTATTACTGGTTTTGAAAATCTTGCATAATCTTCTATAGAAATTCTAGGACAAGCTGTTTCAATAAATGCTTGAATATCATATAGATTAATTAATTTATCATCTGTAATTTCGTCCATAACAATTAGGACAACTTCTTTATCTTCTTTTTGGAGTTTGTTTTTAATATGTTGGGCAGAGCCAAAATGCTGTCCTGGTTTATTTCCGATGATTATGCCGATTTTTCTTGCATCTTTTAATTTATCTATTGCAAAAATTCTTTGTCTTATTATTTTATCTCGTAATTTATCCATTAAATAAACTTCTCTATTAAATGGGTCAATTAAAATTACTGGTTTTGGAATTGCTAATGCAGCACCCAAAGCATGAAAATCATTACCAATAATTAAGATAGCATCAAACTTATCCTTGATTAGTTTTAATCCATTATATTCGCAGCCAAGAACCTGGCCAGGATAAAATGCGAATCCTTTTTTAGGTGGAATAAAAATTTCTTTGTTATTCTCTTTAAGAATTTTTTCTGCTATTGGAATTTGATGCATATGTTGCACAGAGCAAACCAAGGCTATTTTTTTAAAATCTTTTAATTCTTTTAATGATTTCTTAATTAAATCTTTAATATCGGTTTCATATCTTGCTTCGATATATAATATAGGAAAATCAATTTTCATGAAAGGTGCATGTCCATATAATACAATTAAATCAGCCTTTAAGTTTCTAGCTTCATCCAATGCAATATCACAAGCGCCCCAGCAGGGTTCACCAGCTATGATAACTTCTGCTTCTGAATTATCTTCTATAAATTTTGCTAATTTAAAAGCCTCTTTTTTTAGTCCCTCTGGTAATTGAAGTAAAATTTTTTTAGCTTTTCTTTCTTTAATTTCTTTAATTAGATTATCTTCATCAAATTTGTACATAATAATTATAAAATTAGTTAAATTTTTAAGCCCTTTTAAATTAATTATTTTATGCCTGAAAGCAAAACAGATAAAATTCTAAACATAGCAACAAAACGAGGTTTCTTTTTTCCTTCTGGAGAAATTTATAATGCAAAAGCAGGGTTCTGGACTTATGGACATCTAGGAACTTTATTAAAACATAAATTTGAAAATATTTGGAGAAATTATTTTTTAAGCTTAGATGAAAATTATTATGAAATCGAGGATGCAAATATTTTAGCCAAAGAAGTCTTTAAAAGTTCTGGACATTTAGAACATTTTTCAGATCCCCTAACGGAATGCAAAAAATGTCATTTTAGATTCAGAGCAGATGAATTAATTGAAGACGAAACAAAATTAAGCGTTCAAGGTTTAAAAGAAAATGAATTAGATAGAATAATCAAAGAAAATAAATTAAAATGCCCAAAATGTGGGGGTGAATTAGATAAAGTTAAGTTCTTTAATATGATGTTTGATTTAAAGGTTGGAGCTACCGGTGAAGATATGATGTATCTTCGCCCAGAAACCGCACAGTCACCTTATATAGCATTTAAGCGAGAATTTTTTGCTTTGAGAGAGAGATTACCTTTAGGATTGGCTGTAATTGGAAAAGCATTTAGAAATGAAATTTCGCCCAGACAAGGATTTTTTAGATTAAGGGAATTTACACAAGCTGAATTGCAGATATTTTTTGATTCAGATAATATTGATAAATGTGGTAATTGGAATGAGGTTAAAAATTATAAAATAAGATTATTATTAAACAATAAAAAAAAGATAGAAGAAATTAATGGTGAAAATACAAACAAAAGATTAAAACTGCCTAAATTTTATGTTTATCATCTTGCTAAAATTCAACAATTTTATCTAGACTTATTAAAGGTTCCAAAAGAAAGATTTAGATTTCGTGAATTAAGCGAAAAAGAAAGAGCATTTTATAATAAAATACATTTCGATATTGAAGTCAATTTAGATACGTTGAATGGGTTTAAGGAATTGGGCGGATTGCACTATAGAGGAGAACATGATTTAGGCGGGCATCAAAAAGGTTCTGGTGAAAAACTCGAGATTAATGTAACTGAAAATGAAAAGATAAAGAAAGTATTGCCGAATGTGTTGGAGTTAAGTTTTGGAGTTGATAGAAATTTATGGGGATTATTAGATTTATTTTATCATGAAGATAAGGAAAGGCAGATGTTTAGATTACCATTTAATTTAGTTCCAATTCAAGTTGCTGTTTTTCCTTTAGTTGATAAAGATAAATTGCCAGAAAAGGCTCAAGAAGTTTATAATACATTAAAACAAGAATTCAGAGTTTTATTTGATAATAAAGGAAGTATAGGAAAAATGTATAGAAGAGTTGATGAAATTGGTGTTCCTACTATGATAACAATAGATCATCAAACTTTAAAGGATAATTCTGTAACCCTCAGAAATCGTGATGATATGAAGCAAATTAGAGTTAAAATAAAAGATTTAAATAATGTGGTTAAAGAATTCTTAGATGGAAAATCTTTAAATAAGTTAGGAAAAATAATCTAATCAGAAGGGCTGGTAGTCTAGTGGTAAAATTCGTCCATGGCATGGATGGGTCCCGGGTCCGATTCCCGGTCAGTCCACTTTTTTAGGGTAATAGTCTAATGGTAGAAATAACAGTAACATTTATAAAATTAAAAATATTATTAATATAATGCGAGTAAGATTAAATTACCCTAAAAAATTCTTTGATGAAGTTCTTAATGGTAAAAGTTTAAGGAAATTCTGTTTAGATAATAAAATAAACTATAATCCTGCAAAATGGTGGAGAAGAGGAGGATGTCTTATACCAAAAGAAATTTTTGATAAAATTTTACCTATGTCGAAAGATAGAGAATATTGGTCTAAAAGTGCTAAATATTTCGATGATAATTGGGGAACCTCAAAAGGGGGTAAAGAATCAATTAGAAAATTAAGCAGAAAACAGCTATTATCCAATTTAATATATGTTAGGAGTAAAAGAAAAATCCCAAAATTACTAAAAATAAAATTCAATAAATTTTTCTTAGAATTTTATGGTGCTTTAATGGGTGATGGATGTTTATGTAAAGTAAAAAGAAAAAAATATGGTACCATTTATTATATTATAATAAGTGGGCATAAAATATTAGATAGGAATTATCATGAAAATTATTTAATTCCTTTAATTAAAAGAGAATTTGGTTTAAACTTTAAAATAAAGGTTAATAAAAATAACAATAGTATGGTAACTCAAAAGATAAATAAAGATTTATTTTTAAAATTAAAAAATTTAGGTTTTCCCGTGGGTAAAAAGGGTCAAAGATTAAGAATACCAAAAAAACTTTATAATTTGAATTGGAAACTTTCTAAAAATATTATAAGAGGTTTATTTGACACTGATGGGCGCATATTTTCCAGAAAAGATGAGAGATACAGATATCCTCATATAAAAATTACTTCAAAAAGTATAAAATTAATAAAACAGTTGTATAAGATTTTAAGAGAAAAAGATTATCCTGTACGTATAACAAAAAATAAAGATGAAATAATTTTAAAAGGAATTGAAAACACAAAAAAATGGATGAAAGATATCGGAAGTAGTAATAAAAAACATTTAGATAAATATAATTACTGGATTAAAAATGGTAGTTTACCTGCTTATCTGGGCGGATAGTTCATCAGAAGAACGGCGCCTTCGCAAGGCGTAGAGCCGAGTGCGACTCTCGGTCCGTCCATAACATTTATAAATTCAGATAAAAAAACTAAATATATGAAGAATAAAAACTTCTTTTACTTACAATATAATAAGATTAATTGGGAAAACCAAGAAAAAACTAAAATAAATTCACTTGTAAATAACTTTATTATTAAAGAAATTATTTTGAAGAAAGAGGACAAATCTATAAAAATATTGGATTTGGTATCGGTTTTTTTATAAAAATGCTGTGTCATAAGTTAACAAAATTTTACGGGAATATAATTATAGAAGGATGTGAACCATCTATCAAAAACTATGATTATTTTGTAAAGAGAAAATCATTAAGCGTTAGAGATAATACAAAATTAAGAATGTACAATAAAACTTTTTTAGAATCACAAACAGATGAGAGATTTGATTTTATTACTGCTATTTATGTTTTCCCCCATTTCGCACCTGATGAGCTAGAGGCAACAGCAAAAAAAATCTATTCTATGTTAAATGAAGAGGGCAAATTTATTTTAGTCGTAGCTAATGAAAGATATCTCAAGGAAAAATTAAAAGATAAAAGAGATCTATTCATAGAAAAAAATACTATTTATTTAAATGGCAAAAATTACGAAGAAGTACTACATTATTCCGATATACCAAAAATAGGAAAGGTGATAGATTACAATAGAGAGGAAAGATTCTATATAGACTTATTTGAAAAGAATAAGTTTAGTTTAAGTAATAAAAAAGATTTAAATGATAGTGGCTTTATTTGTACAATTTTCGTTTTTAAAAAGAGATAAAACAAAGATTTATAAATTTAAAATGAAAATTAAGTTTATGAAAAAATGGCAGTATGTTATTGGAGTTTTAATATTAATATTTTTAATCAGTTTTATTATAAGCAAATTATTGCCGAATTTTGAAAAGGCTCAAGAAGATGAAATATTAATAATTCCTATTGAAGGCATAATCAGCAATGGTAATGCTAATCTGCTTTTTGAATCTGACGAGGTTACTTCAGATAAGATAATTTCTTCAATAAAAAAAGCAGAGGATAATGAAAATATTAAAGCAGTAATCTTTGAAATAAATAGCCCGGGTGGAACGGTTTTAGCAAGCAAAGAAATTGCTGATGCTGTCAAAAAATTGGATAAGCCAAATGTTGCGTGGATAAGAGATGTTGGAGCATCTGGTGCTTATTGGATAGCGAGTTCTGCTGATAAAATAGTTGCTGATGAACTTTCAATTA
>CAYITI010000031.1:0-6643 GCA_964366235.1 Candidatus Woesearchaeota archaeon | reverse complement strand
CAAAGTTGTAGCAGTAATTGGAGGCAGTGATTCAGCAGCAAAAGAAGCTTTATTACTAGCACAACATGCAAAAAAAGTTTATATTATTTATAGAGGAGAAGAAATAAGACCAGAACCAATTAATGGAGAAAGAATTAAAAGAAATAAAAAAATTACTGTAATTACAAAAACCAATGTTTTAGAAATTAATGGAGATAAATTTGTTACTCATATTATATTAGATAATAAGTATAAAGGAAATAATATTTTAAAGTTATATGGTGTTTTTGGTGCTATTGGTTCAGATCCATTGAGCGAATTAGCAAAAAAATTAGGTGTTAAAATAAATGAGAAAAATGAAATTATAATAGATCATCATAATTCTACAACTAATATTAAAGGAGTTTTTGCTGCTGGTGATGTTGTTGATACTGAATTTAAACAAGCAATTACAGGTGTTGGTGAAGGAGTTACTGCAACTTATTTTGCTTACAAATATATTAATGAAAGTGTTTTAATTTGTACAATGTCAGATGAAGTTATAAAAAAGAAAAGATGAAAATAATTTTAAATAAAACTAAAAAAAGAATTTCTGCTTTTGAAAATAATAAAGAAATAGGTTATTTAACTTTTTATTATCCTGATGATGCAGCAGGTTCTAGAAATATGGAATTTTGTTGGTTATATATAAATTCTGAATATAGAAGGAAAGGTATTGCAACAAAATTAATAAAAGAATTTTTAAAAAATTTTAAAAATATAGTATGGGTTTCATTTTGGACAGGTAAGGATTTAGAAAAAGAAAAAGCTTATGGTTTATATAAAAAATTAGGTTTTGAACAAAAAGCTTTTCAAGAAGACTATTATGAAAAAGGCGTTGGCACAAGATTATTTGTAAAAAGAATTAAAAAAGATTTATAATGAGTTTAATTAAATAACATACTAATTACAATGACAAAAGCAATCCCAATTATTAAAAATAAAGCATTTAATTTATTATAGTTTTCATGTGTTTCCGGCACTAAATCACTTGCCCCAACATAAATAAAGCTGCCAGCAGCTAATGCAATTAAAATTCCAACAAATTCTGAATTAATATTTTTTAAAAATATCAAAGTTAATATAGCCCCTATTGGGGTAGCTAAAGCAACTAAAAATGAATAAAATAAAGCTAAATTTGTTTTAACTTTATTGTGCAATAAAATAGCCATAGAGGTAATCCCTTCTGGCAGTTCATGAGCAATTACAGCTAATGTTGTTATTAAACCTAATTCTTTAGAAACTTCAAAACCGGCTGCTATAACAACACCATCAATTAAAGAATGTAATCCTAAACCTAAAATAGCTGCCTTGCTGACAACATGTTTTCTTTCATAACTTTCATAAAAGCTATGCCTCATGATAAAATGTTCTATTAAATAAAAAACTAAAAATCCTGATAAAACGATTATCAATGAATTTTTATATAATTCAAGCGAATCCGGAATTAAATGAAGCAAAGAAAATGTTAATAAAACTCCAGCCGCAAAACTTACAAAATAAATAGAATATTTTTTTGTAAATTCTTTTGCATATAAAACAATTAAAATTCCCATAATTGTCGCTATGCCAGCTAAACTGCTGTAAATAATCGTATTAGAATAACTAGATATCATTTAAATCCTGCAAATAGTGCATTTTTTTCTTATTCTTGCTTTCGCAATTTCTAAAGCTGCATCTCTTGGCTTAACTTTATTTTTAAAGGCTGTTTTTAAGACTAAATCTGTATTTTTAGTGATTTTTTCCCCAACTAATCTAAACATTCTTTGTTTGCTTCCATTAATGTATTCAACATAACTTGAAATAACACCGCCAGCATTAGCAACAAAATCAGGGATAACTAAAATATTTTTTTTATGAAACATTTCCTCTACTTCTTCCCTCATTGGAATATTGCTTCCTTGAACAATTAATCTGGCTTTTACTTTATCAACATCGCCTATTTTAATAACATCTGGAATTGCTGCGGTAACTAGAACATCAACGTCTGTTGCAATTATTTGTTCGCAGGTTTTTTTATTCCCGGGATAATTTATTACACTTCCAGTCTTATTTTTTATACTTTGTAATTTATCAAAATTAATTCCGTCTTTAACATGTAAACAGCCCCTGGAATCAGAAACAGCTACTAACTTTAATCCAGATTCTGTTAAAAATTTTGCTGCAAAACTCCCAACATTCCCAAAACCTTCTACAGCAAAGGTTAATTTTTTAGGATCTTTTTTTAAATATTTTAAAGCAATTAAAGCAGATTTGCTTACTCCAAATCCAGTGCTTCCGAGTTCATGAGGAATTCCCCCAAGTTTTTCTGGTTTTCCCGTACATGCTTTTTTGCTTCCAATTGCTTTTGCAAAAACTTCCATTTCATGCTCTCCTGTATTAATATCAGGAGCAGCAACATACTTGCTTGGGCATAATTCTTTTAATGATTCTGCAAATGCTTGAATTATTTCATCTTTTTTTTCAGGAGAAATTTGTTTATCATCTGCAATTATTCCTGATTTTGCACCACCAAAAGGAATGTCTGCGAGAGCGTTTTTCCATGTCATTGTTCTTGCTAATTTGAAAACCTCTTCTTTATCTAATGTAGGGGTCATTCTTATTCCTCCCTTACCCGGGCCAAGACTTAAATTGTCTAGAATTAGATAACCACGCATTCCAACTTTAGGATTGTATATTTCTAAAATTTTTTCAGGACCAAATTCATCAAATTCTGGCATATAACACCTCTGGTTTAAACAAATTATTTTAGTATTTAAAGATTTACTTTTTAGAATAATAGTCAACTAAAGCTTTAATTGATTTAACGGCTTCTTCTGGGAATGTAAAGTTTGCAATTCCATTGTCTTCTAAAGATCTTTTTAAAACATCTGTAAATTCTCCGCCTGTAGAAACAACAATAATCGGTTTTTTCTTTAAATCGTTAAATTCTGTTATTATATCTAAAATGCTTGTATCAATTAAAGGAGTTTGATACAAAACAATTAATAATAAAATATCAACATTATTATCATTTAAACAAGCTTCTATAGCTATCCTATACCTTTCTGTGGTTGCATCTCCAATTAAATCCATTGGATTGCTTACAACAACTAATTCTGGAAATTGTTTTTTTAATGAAGAAATAGTTTTTTTATCTAACCCAGCCAAATTTAAATTATTTTTAATTACAGCATCTGTCGTTAAAATACCATAGCCGCCGCCATTAGTTATTATTTGTATCTTATTTCCTCTTGGCTGAATGGTCTTTTCTAATATTCTTGCAAAATTAAACACTTCTTCTAAAGAGGCTGCTCTGTTTATATTGGCCTGCTTAAATGCAGCAAAATATACTTCAGACTCTCCAGCCAAAGCGCCTGTATGAGAAATCGCAGCTTTGCTACCTTCTTTAGTAATCCCTGCTTTAATTGCTATTATTGGCTTGATCTTAGAAATTCTTTTTGCAATTTTTAGAAATTTTTGGCCATCCTTTACCCCCTCTATATACATGCAGATTACTTTAGTTTCTTTATCTTCCCCCAAATATTCTAAAAAATCACTTTCATCCAAATTAGTTGCATTTCCATAACTTATAAATTTGCTAATGCCATAATTTTGAGTTGTTGCTAAATCTAAAATAGCTGAACCAACTGCCCCAGACTGGGAAATAAAAGAAATTCCGCCTGGTTTTGGCCTTTTTAATCTGTATCTTGGCAGGAATAAACTATCTAATCTGGTAGATGAATCAAATACACCTAAACAATTTGTGCCGCAGCATTTAATCTTAAATTTATCCAATAAATCTTTAACTTCATTTTCTAATTTTTCCTTTCCAATTTCCTTAAAACCTGAACTGATAATTACAACATTTTGTATTTTCTTTTTCCCGCAGTCTTTTATTATTTGAGGAACAATTTTAGCTGGAACAGCAATTATTGCCAAATCAATTTCATCTTCAATGCTGATTAAGTTTTTGTAAACTTTTTTATTTAGAATTAGATTGGCATTTGGATTAACTAAGAAGATATTGCCTTGAAAGTTGCCATCAATTAAATTTCTAAAAATAACATGCCCTAATTTTTTAGGATCCTTTGATACTCCGACAATAGCTATATTTTTTGCTTTAAAAAACTTATTTAGATCCATTTCACACTCTTTTGGTATTTGTTTTAATAAAGATATATTTAAATATTTGCTATTTATTATACTTTAAAATGTTATATTTAAAAAAGAGGTTAATTAAGTCTACTTTCTATGAAAATTTATAATGAAGCAAAAGCAGAGCAATTTTTAAGCAAGTATTTAAAAATTAATACTAATTTATTAACTAAAAATGTTAATGAAGCCTTAGATTTTGCTAAAAAGTATAAATTTCCTTTATCTTTAAAGATAATTTCAGATCAAGCATTGCATAAAAGTTTAATAAATGGAGTAAGATTTGTCAATAATGAACAAGAGCTTAATTTTCATTATAAAGATTTGCTAAAAACAACTAAAAACAAAAAATTAAAATTAGATGGGATATTAGTTCAAACTTATATTAAAGGAAGAGAAATAATTATTGGTGGCAAAAAAGATGATACTTTTGGGCCTATAATTTTGTTTGGGGGTGGTGGAATTTTTGCTGAATTATTAAAAGATTTTAGCTTAAGAATTTGTCCTGTAAATGAAAATGAAGTCAAAGAAATGATGCAGGAAACTAAAATTTATGAAATTTTAAAAAATGACAATAACTTAAAGCAGATTATTAATTCTGTGCTAAAGGTTAATGAAATAATGATTAAGCACCCTGAAATTCTTGAACTTGATATAAACCCTTTAATTGTAAATGAAAAAGGTGCTTTTGTTGTCGATGCTAGAATGTTAACTGATTAAGTTCATTCATCAAAAGCTATAATATCATAAACTGTTTTATAAGAATGTAACTCCTCTTCTTTAAACCATAATGGAATTTCTATTTCAGCATCCTCTTTATTTCCAGAAGCATGAATGAGATTTCTGACAGTAATCTGATTTGTATTTGCATAATCTTTTGAAATATGAGCAAAATCTCCTCTTATTGTTCCCGGAACAGCTTCATTTGGATAAGTGCTTCCAACAATTTTTCTAGTAATATTTATTGCTTCAACACCTTCAAAAACCATTGCAATTACAGGACCTTCTTTTATATACTTGATCAGGTCATTTCTAACACGTTCTCCATGTTTTTGTGCAATATCTTCCCTATAATGTTTCTTAGCGAAATCTTCATCTATCCATTGCATTTTCATTCCAATAATCTTTAAGCCAGCATCTTCAAATCTAGAAATAATTTTTCCAACTAAACTTCTAATTACACCATCTGGTTTTATTAGAACTAAAGTCCTTTCTTTTTGCATAAAATAGATTAAAGAAGTAATTTTAAAAAGATTTTGTTTAATAGTTCATGGTTCTTTCTTTTCCGCCATGCTTGTAAATTCTATTTCTTCTTTTCATTATCTTGTCTTTTTTGCTTTTTCTCTTATCATAATTTGGTTCATCATCACTCATTTTAATCCCCCTTATTAAATTTTAGGAAATCATTTGGATTTAAAATATTTATTCCCTCAAAATTTTTTATATTTAATAAATGTGCATCACCGCTTATTATGCAGTTAACATTGCCATCTTTAGCAGTAGTTATTATTATATTATCATCTTTATCTTCTTTGATTACTTCAAGAATTTTATCTAACTTGATTAAGGTAGAGATGTTTAAGAGGGTATTAATGAATTTAGATTTTTGTTCTTCTGTAAAATCAAATTTTGGATAATCTAAAACTACCTTTTTTTTGCCCATTTAACAGCCTCTTTTACATCGCTTTCTAAAACCCCTCTTAATTGAAATTGTTTTTGAATCTCTTTAGACAATTTTTTAAATTCACTTTTTATATCTGGAATCTCAACTTTTTTGAATAAGATGCCTTCTTTTATTTGAAATGGCATAAATCTATCTCCTGGTTCAAATCCTTCTTTCTCTCTAATTTCTTGAGGAACAACCAATTGCCCTTTAGGCGACATTTTTACAAGTTCATTTTCTACCATTTTGACCTCCTTAGTTTAATAGTTTAACTATTCAACTATAAAACTGTTTAACTTATAAACATTTCTATTTAAAAACTAAAAGAATTATATTGTAATTAAAGTTTTCTTTATTTTCTTAACTTTTTTAACAGCATTTTCAAATACATCAAGGGTTTTATTTAATTCATTTTGTTTATGAGAATAACTAATATACATCGGTTCTTCATTATCTTCATCTAACATTATCCCTTTTCTTAATAGTTCACCCTGCAATAATGCAAAAAAGTTAAAATCACATTTTTTTCCTTGTCGGCAATTAACTATTTTATCTCTTCCGGTAAATAAACTCTGGAACATTGTTGGAAAGCCTTGAACAATTGCATTAACATCATTGTCTTCATATATTTCACGTAAACCTTTCATTAATTTTCTTCCATAATGATTTAAATGATCAAAAACTTCTTTTTTTTGTAATTCTTCTAATGTTGCATTTGGTGCAGCCATTGAAACTGGATTCCCGGTATATGTGCCTCCGTGAAAAGCGTTATTCTGACCCGGCCCATTTAATTGCATAAATTCTTTTTTACCAGCAGCTAAGGCAATT
>CAYITI010000030.1:0-6788 GCA_964366235.1 Candidatus Woesearchaeota archaeon | reverse complement strand
TTGATTATGATGTCGATGTCATAACTTCTTTTGAGGTAATAGAGCATTTATTTTCCCCAAGAGATTTTGTTCTTGGCTGTAAATCTGCTTTATCTAAGAATGGTATAATTGTAATTACATGCCCAAATATAAAAGGATTTGATATAGATACCTTAAAAGAACTTTCTGAAAACGTTGATACAGAACACTTAAACTATTTTAATTTATCTTCAATAACTAAATTGTTAAATTCTTGCGGATTTGAAGTTATTGAGAAATTAACACCCGGTGAATTAGATGTAGAATTAGTTAGGAAAAAAGTAATGGAAGGAAAATTTGACATATCTAACAATTATTTTTTAAAACAGATATTAATTGATAACTGGGAACATGTTGGGGGAAAATTTCAGAAATTCCTCTCTGATAATTTACTTTCATCTCATTTATGGGTTGTTGCAAAAAAGTTATGAACTTATCTCTTTAGAAAGTTTTAACTTTATTTCCTTAATGCCTTTTTTAAATAATCTTAAAAATATTATTGAAGAAATAAATATTACAATTAATGAAATTGGATAAATTATATTACCATACCATATTCTGGATAAAATTAGAGAAGAGACTATTCCGACTTGTTGTGAAGTCCAAGTCAAAGAGTTGATAAATTCTAGATTTTTTTCTGTTGATACATCACCAGTTAACGCCGGTATTAATGGTCTAATCATCGCTTCTCTAAGTGCTAATAAAATAACTCCAATTAATAAAAAAATAGAAAGATTTGATACATATAAAAAAATTAAACCAGAGAAACTAACTAAGTATGAATACATAAGTAATTTTTTTCTTCCAATTTTATCTGATAATCTCCCTAAAAAATAAGAAGACAAAAATGGAATAATATAAAATAAAGATGAAAGTATCCCAACATACTCGATTCCAAATGCATCTTTAATTTTAATTGGAATAAATCCTATGGTTGAGCCGTATATGAAATAAAAAGAGAACCATATACTAACCAACTTCAGCAATGTTTTACTTTTAAAAGATTTTTTTAATAGTTTAAATTTATTAATTTTTTGTTTTACTTTTATATTTCTTAATTTTAACAATATTAAAAAACCAATAAAAGGAAAGATAGAGAATATTAAAAATAATAAATTCGAATTAAATAATTTACTAATAAAACCCAGTAAGATCAAACCTAGAGCAGGACCAAGCATTGATAATGAATTAAAGAAACCAGAATTTTTTCCATAATTATTTTTGTTGCTAACTCTTATCAAATAACTGCTTCCCCCGCCCCACAATAAAGATGCTGCAATTCCGAGTAAGATTGAGCTAAGATAAATAGTTGGATAAGATTTTGTAATTAAAGAAAGAATAAATAATGAATAAAAAATAGAGCCAATAATTACTGAATTTTTAGGACCAAGTTTAGAAATAAAAATAGATGAAAATAGGCTAGATAAAGTAAAAGATAAGTAAACTAGAATTAGAGCTTCGAAACCAAGATTAGTTAATCCGTGTTCTGAAAAAAATGTTGTTGTATATTGTTGTATTGAAGCATAACCTAATAAAATAAACAAAAATCCAATTGTTAATATTTTAATTTCTTTAACTATTTTAAATTTCATATCAAGAACCTTTTCTGATATTCTAATCTATAAATATTTCTATATTTTAATCATTCTAAAAGTCGGGCCTATTGCATATTTATGTTTTACATCATTTAAAGCTTTAGGGTTTTTTACCGTTTCCGATATTGCTAAATTGGTAATGTTATTGAGTTCTTCTTCACTAATCTTATTAAACTCTTCTCCAGTTGACTCTGACTTATTTAATTGCCTTATTATCGGTGGGATATGACTTTGAATAAGAATTTGGTCATAAAATTGAATTAATTAAAAAAATTTATAAAGCTATTTATCAAGAATTGAATTAATTTATTTTAATAAAATGATTAACCCTAAAATTGGAATTGTTTTGCAAGCTAGAATGAATTCTACTAGGTTGCCAAATAAAATGTTATTAGATATAGAAGGAAAAACACTTCTCGAGCATGTTGTAGAACGTTTGAAATATAGTAAATATTCACAAAATATAATTCTTGCAACGTCTGATAAAGAAAAAGATGCTATTTTAGTTGAATCTGGAAAAAAATTAGGTGTTTTAACCTTTACCGGTTCTGAAGATGATGTTTTAGATCGTTATGTAAATGCTGCTAAGAAATTTAATTTAGATATAATCGTTAGAGTGTGTGGAGATAATATATTTGTAGACCCGAAAGGTATTGATCAGATGGTTAATTATTTAATCAAAAATAAAGTAGATTATGTCGGATCACATCATGAAAAAGGTTGGCCTGGCGGGTCTGGAGCAGAAGTAATTACTAAGGAAGCTTTATTTAAAATTGATAAGTTATGTAAAGATTTGAAATATAGAGAACATGTAACCTTATTTGCTAGAGACCATAAAGATTTATTTAAAATTTATAATTTTGATGCTCCTTTGTCTTTATCAAGACCAAATTTAAAACTTACTATTGATACAATTGAGGATTTAAATTTTGTTAAAAGGGTGTATAAAAAACTTTATAATTCAAAAAAATTGCTTGAATTAATTGATGTTATAAATCTCATTGATAAAGAACCATCGATAGTCTCTAATGTTCATGAGGATACTATTTTACCACATCACTTAAATCGTTTTTTAGGATAATAAATTAAAATTAACCTTCGACTCTGTCAAAATCGATGTGATCATCTTCTTGTAAATCAATTTTTGCTTTTTTACCAACAATATCTTTAATAAATTTGGGGTATAAACCTTTATCATTCCTTTTGCATGTTAACATATTTCTTTCTATGATTGTTCCTTTTGGAATAAATAAATTAGCAACAATTCTTCTTCTTCCATGCTCATAAGCTTGTTTTTCATATTCTAGTAAAACTCTTTCTTCTGATCCTAAACTTGCTTCTGCAGCTCTTATATCCTTACTCATGTTAGACAAATCTTTTGGATCGATAGCTAATAAGTAATGATCTGGGGCTCCTCTAATTGTTTTATCTGTTGTGAAATGTTTTTCAAGAACTTTAGCTCCTAATGAAGCTGCAACTACTGGAGCTACAGCCCCAAGTGTATGATCGGAAAAACCAATTGGAAAATCTGGAAATTCTCTTTGAAGTTTTTTAATAAAATTTAAATTAGCATGTTCCATTGGTGTAGGATATTCTACGATACAATGTAAAAGAATAATTTGGTCATTTCCAGTACTAAGTATTGTTTCGACTGCTTCTTTAATTTCATCCATATTACCCATTCCGACAGACAATATTATCGGCTTGTTCTTTCTAGCTACATATTCTAAAAAAGGCAAATTTGTTAAATCAGTTGAAGCTATTTTATAAACAGGAACATTTAATTTTTCTAGTAAATCTACACTTTCTTCATCAAATGGAGTTGAGAAAAATATAATTCCTAATTTATCACAATAATCAGACATTTTTTTATATTCATCATAGCCAAATTTATCTTGCGTACTATAAAGATCAATTTGTTTTTTTCCCATTCTTTGTTCTTCAGGAATCCACCATTGAGGAGAATTTTTGGTTACTAATTTATTTGCTTTGAATGTTTGAAATTTAATTGCATCTGCACCATTTCTAGCAGCCTCTTCTATTAAATTTAAAGCATTCCCTATTTTTCCCTCGTAACTACATCCCGCTTCAACAACTATAAACATTGGAGAATTTTCTCCTACCATCTTATCTCCTATTTTTATTTGTTTCATTTTATTTTTATTATATTAATAAAATTTATAAATATATTTTTTATTTATTTTGTGTAAATATTGTGTTTATAAAGATCAATATTATCTGAAATCCATCTAACTGTTCTAGACAAACCCTCATCAATCGAAACTTTTGGTTGCCAGTTAAACATTGCTTTTGCCTTTGAGATATCAGCACACAATTTAAGGACCTCACTTTTTTGTGGTCTAATTCTTTGCTTTTCTTGAACAACTTTTAAATCTTTTCCAAGAATTTTTTTTATCTTTTCTATGATTGATCCAATTGAGTTATAATCGCCCGTTCCTAGGTTAACCACATCACCAATTAGTCTATCGCATTCTGCTGCTTGAATAAATCCAGTTGCTGTGTCAGTAACATAAGTATAATCTCTTTTAGGATGTAATGAGCCTATAAAAATCTTATTTGATTTTAGAGCTTGAGTTATTATTGTTGGTATCACCGCCCTTGCTGACTGTCTTGGACCATAAGTATTGAATGGCCTTACCGTAACAACCTTTAAGCCATACGACTTGTGAAAACTTTCTGCTAATTTATCTGCCGCTATTTTTGTTGCTGAATAAGGTGATTGAGCCTGTAAAGGAAATGTTTCTGAAATGGGCAATGACTTTGGGGTTCCATAAACCTCTGATGTTGATGTATGAACAAATCTTTCAACATTTTCTTCTAAAGCAGCTGAAAGCATATTCGCTGTCCCAAGTATATTTGTTTGTATGAAATCATAAGGGTGAACATAAGAATATGGGATTGCAATTAAAGCACCTAAATGGAAAATAACATCATGCCCTCTGACTGCTTTCCTCATCGCATCATGATCTTTTAAATCTCCAGTTACTACATCTATTTTGGATTTTAATTCAGTTGGGAAAGAATCTAAAAAACCCCAGTGATTTCTTGAATTATAGCGAACTAAACATGCAACATTAGCTTTTCTTTTTATGAGGGCTTCTACAAGGTGGCTGGCAATGAAACCGGCCGCTCCTGTTACAAAAACCTTCTTTTTTTTAAGGTTCATATATTTAAAAATCTTAGAAAAAGTTATAAACCTTGTGTTAGAAAGATTTTTATTACTTTAAAGTGATTTAGAATTCTTTATAAATTATTAGGTTTATATTTTATTAAATATTTATTTAATAAGAGGTAAAAAATGAAAAAAATAGAGAGCTTATTGTTGTTAAGTTGTAGATCTCCTTTTTTATATGATTCAAAGATTTATGCACCGATGGCCAATTTATATTTAAAGAGTTATATTAATCAACATCTTCCAGAGGTTAATGTTGTGTTAGGCGATGATGATTATGAAATTGCTTCTGAACCTGTTAAGGATGAAGGGGGTAATGAACTTAAAAATGCTGAAGGAACAATAATTAGAAAACATAAACTTAATGAAAATGGGCATCATGTCTTAGATTCTAAAACAGAATCTCTCTTTGAGAAATTTGATGCTATTGGACTTTCAATAATGACTCCTCAAAGAGAGGAAGCACATGCAATCTTAAAATCGATTAAAGAAAGATGGCCAGAAAAAATAGTAATAGCCGGCGGTCCTCATGTTAAACACTATGTTGGAGATATAATTAAAGCTGATGAACCTTATGATTACTTAGTTCCTTTAGATGGAGAAAAAGTCTTAACGGGGATATTATCTGGACAAACAAGTAAATTTCCAAATAGATATATGAGAACCGGTATAATAAATGGTAAAAATCAAATATTAGAAGATATTGAAGACCCAAGAATATTAGTTGATGTTATGGGTAAAACAGATATAGCTAATGCTCCTCGTCCAGATAGAACTTCCGAAAATGCAAAAAAGGTTATTAAAAATTATAATTATAGATTAGGTGATAGAGAAAGTACAACGATGATGACTGCAAGAGGATGTCCCGAGCATTGTAAATTTTGTGAAGATGCTCGTACAGCGGTTAAATGGAGTTCATTAGAAAATATAAAAAAAGAATTAGGTGATATAAAAAATATGGGATATGGGGGGGTATATCTTTTTGATGATTTATTTGCAATAGCAAAAGATAAGGTTGAACCAATTTGTAAAGAATTAAAAAAGAGAAATTTAATTTATAGATGTAACGCCCAAGCGAGATACTTCACTATGTGGGGCGAAGATTTTGCAAAATTATTAGCAGATACTGGTTGTTATGAAATTGCATTTGGAGCAGAGACAGGTTCACAAAAAATATTGGACGCTATTGAAAAAAGGACGACTATTGAAATGAATTATAAAACTGTGGAATATGCAAATAAAAATAGAATAATAGTTAAAGCATTTATATTATTAGGATTACCGGGAGAAGATGAAGATACATTAAAAGATACAGAAAAGTTTATACAATATTTAATTAGTAGTAATCCTAATAATGATTTTGGTGCTTATATTTTTTATCCATATAAAGGAACACAATTAAGAGATTCTTTAGATAGAGGAGAAGATATTGGCTTGCAAATGTTAGTCCCAGAGGGTGTGGGAACATATTGTGGCGGATTAGAATCGGTTATTAGAACACCCAAATTAACTGAAAATGATTTATTAGAGTTTAGGGATTATTTAATAAAGAAATACAGGCCTACTTCAAATAAACCTGTTTGGGATAAATTTAGAGACACGCATCTCGCTAGCAATGTTGAATACTCCAAAAATTAATATAATTGATTTAAAACAATAAAATGAACAAAATTCGCATTTTAATTAGAACAGAAGGGCATGTAACGGTTGGAATGGGGCACATATATAGGTGTATAAGGATAGCTAAAAAATTTCAAGAATTATATAATGCAGAAGTTAGATTTATTATCGCTCCAACTTCAATTGTTGGAATAAAAAAAGTTTTGGACGCTGGTTTTAAAGTAGATTTAGTTGATTTTAATAATGTTAAGCAGTATATAAAATATATTAAAAAATTTAGTCCTAGAGTTGTGGTTAATGATATTTTAACAATCGAAGAAGAATATATGAAGAGATTAAAAGAACTTAATATACTTACTGTT
>CAYITI010000029.1:0-6844 GCA_964366235.1 Candidatus Woesearchaeota archaeon | reverse complement strand
AATCAGTAAAAATAAATATTATAATTTAGATTTAGGTTTTGTATTAAATGAATTATGTAAAATAATTCCAATATATAATTATTCTGATAATAGGTCTATTCAGATTAATAGAATTGAAGAATTGCAAATGGCAGAAGAATTTTTTCGTGCAGAAACTTTTGGCTTAGAAACTGGAGAAAGCCCTGCTTTCTCGGCCGAGAAAATTTATCGTAAGAAATTTTCTCCGGCTTTAAACAAAACGCAAAAAATTTCTGATAGAAAATTTATTGTTTTAATGATGGGATATACCGCGGTAGGAAAAAGTACTATTGCAAAAAAAATAGCTCAAATACCAGATACAGATATCTATCATTCTGCTTTAATAAGGAAAGGGCTAGGATTATCTCAGAAAACAATCGAGGAGGCTAACAAATTTTTTGATTATAGAAATAAATTACGAGAAGAGGTAGATAAAAAAGTTTATAAAAAATTAGCTGAAAACTTAGAAATTTCTATAAAAAATGGAAAAAATGTTATACTTGATGCTGGTTATTTTTTTAAATGGCAGAGACAATTAGTTTATGAAAAAATAAGGGATTCATTAAATGAAATATTTATTATTAATGTGTTATGTAAGGATGAAAATGAGATTAAAATAAGATTAAATGAAAGAGGAGAAAATTTTGAAAATTCTCCTTTCAACGAAACTCCTTCATGGAATACCTATATTTTAACAAAAGAAATAACAGAACCTTTAGAAAATGATGATGATTTTGACAAATTAAATATAATAGATTATGATACTTTAACAAAAGATGTTAAAACAATTAAAAATAATGGTGAATCTGAAAATTTTAAAAAAATAATAAATTCTCTTAAAGAATAAGATGAATTACCCTTGCCTCTAAGAGGTGAGATATCAACAAATAAAAAATGTTAACTAATAAATCAAGCAAGATAAGTCAAGCTATTAAAGGGAATATTAGAAAATACCAAAATTAAATTAATGGAGATAGCTATCCCCAAGCTTAAACTTGGAGTATGAACCTATTCATGTAATGACGATGATAATTCAAGATAAAGAACTTAATTTTAAGATAATTGAAGATGATGAAATTTCTGATATAATCAAAAATAATTTTGTTATTGCATTAGATTTTGATGGCGTAGTAACAAATACCTCTGAGCTAAAAACTAAATATATTAATGAACTTGGTTATAATATTAAAGAAGAGGAATCTGGAAAGGAAAGCAGTTTAAAATTAGGTGTCTTAAAAGAAGACTATCTAAAAGGAAGCAGAAAAGCCTATATGGAAAGCCCTGAAATTTTGCCATTAGAAAAAGATTTTTTAAATTGTTTTTTTGAATTAAGGAATTTTGAAAATGTTCTTATATTTATTGTTACAAGTAGGTATGATTACATGTTACCTCACTTACAAAAATATTTAAAATTTCATAAAATAAAATTTGATGGAATTATTTATACACATGAGAATAATAAGATTGATGAATTAAAAAAGATAAATGCTAATATTTTTGTTGATGATAGTATTTTTAAATTAAAAGAAATCTTGGAAAAAGATAATAAATTTTATCAAAGATGTTGCCTTGTTCTTTTTAGAAATAACCAGAATAAAAATCATGAGATAGATAAAAGAAAAATAATTGGGGTTAATAATTGGAATGAGTTAGGAAGACTGTTAAAGTATATAGTAATACATAGTAAAAATATTTAAATATCAAAAATTCCTTGGAATTTTTGTGGCAGAAAAAAGTAATTTTTTCTGTATTAATTTTAATCATTAAAGAAAATGAAAGTATTAATAACTGGCGCTAGTGGTTTATTGGGAAGTAGAATTTTTGAAACATTATCTAGAGAATATGAAACCATTGGAACATATAATAATAAAAAATTAGATAAATTTCATTTTTTAGATATTACAGATAAAAATTCTGTTGAAATATTTTTAATAAAAACTAATCCAGAAATTGTAATTCATTGTGCTGCACTTGTAGACACAGATCGTTGTGAGGAAGATAAGGGGCTTGCGAGTAAGGTCAATGTTGAGGGGACTAAAAATATTGTAGAAAATTGTTGGGACTATAAATGCAAGATGATATTTTTATCATCAGATTTTGTATTTGATGGTAAATCGGGACCTTATTACGAAGACGATAATTTAAAGCCTGTAAATTACTATGGACTTACAAAAATAAAAGGTGAGGGGCTTGTTAAACAAAAATTAGAAGATTATTTAATAATTAGGCCTGCATTAATGTACGGTGCTGATGAATATTCTAAACCTTCTTTTATAACCAGCGTTTTAGAAAAATTGAAATTTGAAGAAAGAATTTATGTCGATAATAAAATTATGAAATATCCAACATTGACAGACGATGTTGTAGAAGCAGTTAGGAAATTAATAGATTTGGATTTATCTGGCATCTATCATGTTTGTGGAGAAGAAGGCATAACTAAATACAAATGGGCTAAAAAAATTGCTAAATTTTATGGTTATTCAGAAGATTTAATAGTTGAATCTAATGAACAGAGTAAAGCAAAGAGACCTCTTAATGCGAATCTTGATTCATCAAAGATAAAAAAAGTTATTGGAAATTTGACTAGTGTCGATGAAGGAATAAGAAAAACATTTAAAACAAAATTTGCTAAAAAATATAATTTTAAAATTATTCAATCTGATCAAATTCCATTAGAGGATAGAACAAGTTATGGCGGTTATTCTATAAGAAGGTTATTTACCGAGACGATAGATACTCTTGCAGAAAATATAGGCTTTTATGAAACCACTATTTGTCCTAATAGCATAGTCAAAAACCACTACCATAAACATTCAGATGAAATCCTTTATTTTTTTAATAGAGGAAGTATAAGAATAGGATCTGAATTAGTTAGTATTAATCAGAATGATATTGTTATACTTCCAAGAGGGGTGCCTCATGAAGTAATATCTGGAAATAAAGAAATTAAATTATTAGCTATAAAAATACCAAATATACCAGAGGATAAAATAATATGTTAGTTGTATTAAATAAATTTATATAAATATAATAGTTTGTTTAGAAGAAACGATATAAAAATGGAGAATAAGTTTATAGAATCTGGATCTTACGCCAAATTACAGATAGTTGGGGGGTTGATAAGGAAGGAGGCGTCTAAAAAAGGCGTAGGGAAATTAGTTGATGAAATTAGATGGATTAATAATTTGCCTGAAGAGTTAAAAACACATTTTCCTGAAATAGTGCGTTATGATATTGATTCACCGATAGTTTTCTCTGAAATGAGATACTACCCGTTAAATACTTTAAGAAGATTAATCATGGAAAAAAAGATAGATGTTGATGGGGCATTAAAACAATTAGAAATAATTTTTGATTTTATGTTTGATAAGATTTATAAAATATATCCTAAAGAAGATACAACTAGTTTAATTGATGATGTTTA
The DNA here is from genome assembly GCA_964366235.1 of Candidatus Woesearchaeota archaeon. GTDB lineage: Archaea > Nanobdellota > Nanobdellia > SCGC-AAA011-G17 > GW2011-AR20 > GW2011-AR20. The sequence goes on along the minus strand of CAYITI010000029.1, from coordinate 3,402 downwards.
CTTTAATAGGGCAAAAAACAGGTTAGGAGAAATGCGCGGGCTTACCCCAATTTTTAAGAGATTATTGGATACTAAAAAAATAATTCTAAATGGAAATGAGTATGATCATGTTTTGCCTGTTTTAAAAAAGCTAGAAAATGATGAAAAATTGAAAAGAGTTTTGCATCCCCCATATATTAGTTATATTCATGGAGATTTACATCTTGGGAATATTTTAGCTGATAAAGAAGATTCTAATAAATTTATTTTGATAGACCCTAGAGGAAGGGTGTATGGTGGGGGTGTTGGAGGAGATTATGCCTATGATTTAGGGAAGATATGGCATTCATTAAATGGATTATACGATTTTATTCATGAAAATAAATTTACGGTTAAATATTCAGTGGAAGGGGATACTCTTAAAGCCAAACTTGATATTTTAGAGGAAGAAAAAATAGAGGTATATAAAGCAATTCTTGAAAAAATTCCTAATTTACTTCAAAAATATGAGAAAATAAAAAATGATAAATATTGGTATGAAAGAACTTTGTTTAGCGAAATTATTCATTTTTGTTCATTGTTGCCTTTCCATAGAGAGGGGGATAATTATGAAAAGAAACCAATAGCTTTTTATTTAAGAAGCGTGGTTTTGTTAAAAAAATTTATGGAGATTTGGAAAAATGTTGCTAAAGAATAAAATTTCAATAGTAAGTGGTGTGGGAAATAGATTTGGTAAAGCGATGGCTTACTTATTTGCAAAGGAAGGTTCTAAGATTGTATTAATTTCAAGAGACAAAGAAATAATAGATGAAATCATATTAAATATAAAAAGGGATGGGGGCGATGCTCTTGGAATTGTTTGTAATGTTACTGATTCTGAAAGTGTAAAAAAAGCTTTTGAAAAAATAATAGAAAAATATGGAAGAATGGATATTTTATTGAATAATGCTGGAGGAAGTTATACAAAGAGACAAACACTAAAAGATATGGATGAAGAATTCTGGGACATGGTAGTAAAAGATAATTTAAAGAGTATCTTTCTTGTTTCAAAAAATTTTATAAATTATACGCAGGAAACTGGGGGGTCAATTATTAATATCTCTTGTGCTTACAAAACCCTTTTAGATGGAAATTTAGCATATGCTGCTGCTAAAAGCGGAGTTGTTGGATTAACAAAAAACTTAGCTAGAGAAGTGAGAGATAATAATGTCAGAGTCAATTGTATACTGCCTGGAGTCATAAGAAACAATTTTAATTTTGAGAATATTGAGAATCCTCCTAAAAAAATAAAAAGAAGGGGAAATTCTGAAGACATTGCTTATGCAGCACTTTATTTTGCTTCGGATCATTCATCTTGGATAACTGGACAAACTTTGGTCGTTGATGGAGGGGAAGAATTATTTTTAGAAATGGGGAACATAAAATGAAGTGGATAAAATTTAATAAAATTGAAAGGCAAACTAGGCCTGATGGAAGAACGATTAGAAAATTACTGAAAGAAGAATTAGGAATAAGTATTTCTAGTTTACAAATTCTTTTTGTAACACACCCTCCAAATATTAAAGAAGCATTACATTGTCATGAAAAATCTTTTGAGATATTATATTTTTTAGACAAGGCATATTACAAAATAAATGGGAAAGGTTATTTGATAAATAAGGGGGATTTAATTGTATTTGAACCAGGAGATGTGCATGGAGCGATTCCCATAGACAACGAAGTTAGATTACTTGTTATTCAAACTCCTGCAATAATTGATGATAAAAAATATGAAGAAGTTAATAATAAAGTTCAATAATCTTAAAAAGAAAAATTTTTAATGGTATTAAAATGTCAAAGGTTTTTGTATTAGGCATTGATGGTGCGTTTCCAGAATATATTTTTGGTGAATGGCTCGACGAGCTTCCAAATATAAAAAGATTAATGTCGATGGGAGGCTATGCTAAGTTAAATAGTACAATTCCTCCATTATCTGTAACTGCTTGGACTTCTATAGTAACTGGAAAATCTCCTGCAAATACCGGAATATTTGAGTATGTTCAAAGAAAAGATTTTAATGGCGTTAATTTTGATATAATCACCTCCTCTAATCTTAAAGAGAAAACAATTTGGAAAATTCTTTCAGATAAAAACAAAAAATCGATAGTGGCTTATGCATTATTAACTTGGCCGACAAAACCTTTTGATGGATGGATGATTAGTGATTCTCTTTTAGGTTCTTCTAAAAATAGTTTAAAGTCTGTTTATCCTCTAGAATTACAAAAAGAACTAATAAAAATATTGGGAGAAGTTCCTTCATTAGATATTCCTCATTTTAGATATAATACTAAAGAAGAAATCATAAAAGAGGTATATAAACTGACTAAAAAGCAAGTAGATACAATGAAATATCTTATTAAGAATAAGGATTGGGATTTATTTTTTGGAATAATACCTTTAAGCGATAGGATGAATCATACTTTTTGGAAGTATATCGATAAGGGGCATAGAGAGTATGATCCAAACTCTAAATTTAAAAATACTTTAAAAGATTTTTACAAATTTATAGATAATAGGTTAAGAGAGTTGCTTGAATTATTAGATAAAGAAACAAAAATAATTATTTTATCTGATCATGGAATACAAAGAATGCACACTAGAATCAATTTGACAGATTGGTTAATTAATGAAGGATATATGATATTAAAGAAGCCTCTTGAAGGTAAAACTGATTTTGATTTAGAGATGGTTGATTGGAGTAAAACGAAGGCTTTTGCAATAGGAGCTTATGAAGGGCAGATATTTATAAATTTGAAAGGGAAGGAAAAAGAAGGTATTGTTAATCAAAAAGGCTATGATGAATTAGTAGATGAGTTATGTGAGAAAATGAATAAAATAAGGGGGGATGATGGATCGATTTTAAAAAATAGTTTTTTTAAAAAAAAAGATTTTTTTAAAGGGAAATATGAGGAAATGGCTCCAGATATAATTGTTTATTTTGATGGAATGCAATATGGATGTAACAATTCTATTGTTGGAAATGAAACATTATGGAATCCTGCAACGAAAAGAGGAATTGATGATGCAACACATTCGTCACAAGGAATTTTTATAATTAATAATGGTAAATTTAATAATGAAAATTTAGGAGAAATTGAATATTTAGATGTTGCTCCAACCATACTTCACGAGTTAAATATAAAAGTTCCAGAAGATATGGAAGGTAGAATTATAAAGTAATCAAAAAAATTAAAATGTCTTATTCAAAAGTCTCTGTTGTAATCCCTGTATATAAACCAGAAAAAAAGGTATTTGAGAAATTAAAAAAAACTTTGAAAGAACAGACAGTTCCAGTAGAAATAATTGAAACATGGAATAATCCTGAAGCTGTTTCAATGAATCTTGGAATTAAAGAAGCTAGAGGAGACATTATAGTTATTTTAG
>CAYITI010000028.1:0-6854 GCA_964366235.1 Candidatus Woesearchaeota archaeon | reverse complement strand
TGTTTAGCTCTCACAGCTGGATACCTCGACCTTTAGGTCGAGGAGTATCATTTTAATCTCTTAAAATATATCAATAAATAATCTCCATATAAATTTCCATCCACATTTCATCAAATTGAGTTTTGCTTCGCCACCCTTTCTTGGATACTCATGACTTGGAATTTCAGTTATATTAAATCCTTTTTTTAAAGATTTCATTACCATTTCCTGTTCTATATCAAAGTCATTTGATTTTAGTTTTAATTTTTTAGCAACATCTACTCTTATGGCTCTGAATCCATTTTCAGAATCAGTAAGATTTACACCCCATCTATAATTTATTGCAATTTGTATTATGCCTGTTCCCATCATCTTAATAAAATTTGTAAGGTTTCCATGTAATTCATCACTACCACCCAACATTCTAGATGCAACAACTAAATCTGCCTTTTCTAAATAAATAGGGTTTACTAAATCAGGAATATCCTTGATACAATGAGAACCATCAGCATCAATGAAAACTATTATTCCATTCTCAATATGATTTATAGCCATTCTTATAGCAGCACCTTTACCTTTTCCATTATCTTTTATTACAGAAACCCCAGTCTCTCTTGCAATTTCTGCTGTTTTGTCCTTTGATTTTTTAGAATCAATGACTAAAATATCCTTTGAATATAATTTTGCTTCTTCAATAATTTCTTTAATTGTTTTTTCCTCATTATAAGTAGGAATTACAATTGTAACTTTTTCTTTAATATTTTTAATCTATAACACCACCGTTAAAATCATGAAAATATCTCAATTTAAATAAGTTTCTTATAAACCCCCTTTTAAATACTTTTGTTATATTCTTGTAAATATATTATAAAAATGTAAATCAACAATAAATTTTTAAAAGGATATATAATTTAAAAATATATTAATAAAATGAAAAAAAGAATACTAATTTCGGCACTATTAACAAAAAAACCAAGTCACTTAATATTACATGTAACTAATAAATGTAATTTAAGATGTAAAACTTGCTTTGTGGATTTTACTAAAGATGAAAAAGAACTAACATTAGATGAAATAGAAGAAATTTCTAATTATCTTAATAAACTCATTTGGCTTGATATAGGGGGAGGAGAGCCTTTCCTAAGAAAAGATTTGCCTGAGATATGTGCAAAATTTAATACAAAATCAATATCAATACCAACAAATGGGTTTGATCCAGAATTAATTTACGGAATAACAAAAAAAATAAGAGAAAGAACAAAAGCTGAAGTACATATTTCAATATCGATAGATGGTTTTAAAAAAACTAATGATGATATAAGGGATAAAGGATGTTTTGATAAATCAATTGAAACATTAAAAATTTTAAAAAGAATAAAAGGTATAAAAATTAAAGTTAATACTGTATTATGTGAAAAAAATTATGATGAAATTATTGATTTTATGAAATTTATAAAAAAATTTAATATTGATTTTCATTCAATAATCTTTTTAAGAGGTATTTCAAGAGATCCAGCGTTTAAATGTCCTTCATATGAAAAATTAGTAAAAATAAAAAAAGACATTTTTAAGATATGGGATACATACGATTATGGATTCCAGAGTATAGAAAAAAAAATCCTTCAAAACTATCAAAAATGTTTGTATGAAACAAGTTTAAAAATAATTAAAGAAAAAAGGCAACTACCCAGATGTCTTGCAGGAAAACAACATTTAGTAATATATTCTAACGGAGATATTGCCTTTTGTGAAACATTAAAACCCCTTGGAAATCTAAGAAAAGAAAATATTAATACTCTATTAAAATCAAATGTTGCAGAAGAACAAAGAAAAATGATTAAAAATAAAAAGTGTTATTGTTATCACAATTGTAACATGATTGATAATTATTTTTTAAATCCTGCGCATTACCCAAAATTGTTAAGTGGTATTTGGAAATGATAAGTGTTATAATCCCGGCATATAACGCAGAAAAAACAATAAAACAATGTATAGAATCTGTATTAGATAATGATTACAATGATTTTGAAGTAATTGTCGTTGATGATAAATCAAAAGATAATACAAAAAATATTATCAAAACTTTCAATAATAAAAGACTAAAATTAAGTATGAATAAAATTAATTCTGGAGCATCTTTTAGTAGAAACCAGGGGATTAAAATATCCAATGGTGAAATAATATTATTATTAGATTCTGATTCTTATGTGCCTAAAGATTGGATTAAAAAACATGCAGAATTACATAAAAAAATAAATACAGATATAATTGGTGGGGGGGTAATTGGTATCCATAATACTCTCATAGGAAAAGCAGATGGATTTTGTAATTGGTTTACATCAGTACCATATACTAAAGATTACTATTTGAAAAAGTTACATCTCCCAACAAACAATCTATCTATTAAAAAGGAAGTATTCGAAAAAATAGGATATTTTAATGAACATTTAAGAATAGGGGGCGAAGATGCAGAATTTTGTTTTAGAAGCCTAAGGAAGAATCTTAAAATATATTTTAAATCTGATTTAATTATTTATCATTACGATAGAAATGATTTAAAAGGATTCATAAAACATCAAGAGAACTGGGGAAAACATGCGGTGGATATGCGAAGACAACAAAAAATGGATTATTCTTATTTGATGCCAATGTCATATACAATCTCATTAATTTATATTTTGCCACTATCCATACTTTATACTATTTTTATAATAATTAAATGGATAAAATATAAACCTTCAGTAATATTATGTTTACCAATAATATTTTTTGGTAAGCTAAAACAGTCAATAGCAATAACTAATTCATTTAAAAAATAATAGTATTTAAATACATAAATATTGATTAATTATTATATAAAAAATGAAATTTTCATCCATAAAAGAGGATAAATTATTTTTAACATTAATAATAATAATTGTAATTCTTGGAATTTATATAAGGTTAGTGGATTTTTCAGTAACAGGTTATTGGAATGATGACATGACCACAATTCCTACAGCCGTTCTGTGGTTTTATCCACATGATTACTATCCAGGATTAGCAGGTCAGGGAGAGCCGGCATTAGGAAATTTGATAATTGGTTCTTTTTGTATGCTCTCAGGAGAAGATTTTTCAGGTGTTTCAAAAATTCAACCAATGTTCTATCCAGGTAGAGAAGAGTTAATAGGGGAAGCAATGACAAATGCAGAGTCTTATTGTAAATCATCAATGTATGTATTTGGGATTATATTTTTTATAATAATCTTTGTATTATCAATATCTCTTTTACCAAAATATTCTGCACTTTTTTCAATTTCTTCCTTTGCATTTTTTCCAAGAATATTACAATATAGTAGGTTAATTCATGTAGATGTTATTGCATATACATTCATAGCATCTGGTTTATTATTTTTATGGTTAGCCTATAAAGAAGAAGAAAACCCAAAAAAGGAATTAATGTTTTTTATTCTTTCTTTTGTATTTTTTGGGTTATCATTTGCAACAAAACTACCAAATGCAGTATATCTTTTATTAGGGTTATTTATAATAATTAAAAAATATAAAAAAGAATTTTTATCACTAACAAAAAATTTATTAAAATTAAATCTAAATATTGATGAAACAAATATCAATAAAAAGAAATTTTATAAAATATCAATTTATTCAATAATTTCTTTTATTATAGCATTTTTTGCCCCATTAAATTTTAATCCAAAAAATTTATTTTTAATTCTACAAAAATATAATATAGTTAATCCAGAAAGGACAGGTATATCTATAAATACTGATGTTTTTAGTGATATATCTTATTTTTTATTTAATTTAAATGTCATAGGTTTTTTGACTTTAGTCTTTTCACTATATATTCTTTATAAATTATTTAGAATAAAAAAAGAGAAAAATGAGGAATTTATACTTTATTTATTTATATTCTTCTTGTTTGTTATTTCCCTATCTAAAGCAGTTAATTACCCAAGGGTATTTATCATGTACAGTTTTGGTGTTATTTTTTTAATGTCTCTTATTTTTTCACAGAAAGAATATTTATTATTCAAAATATTAAAAAATAAAAAATTAATAATAACAATCTTGCTATTAAACATAATCCTTTCATTTTCTATTGTTTTATCAGCAGTACCATACTTTATTGTTAAGAATACAGTTACATGTTCATTAAATAAAGAGTTATGTGCAGGAGTGGATCCTAATGACCTATCACCTTATTCAGCAAAACAAGCAGCAGAATATTTATCTACAATTTTAAAAGATAATGAAACTTTTTTGCCACAATCAATTATTTTATATTATATAAGAAGGGATGAAGGCATCCCACATTATTCTTTTGTTGAGAATGTTAATAAAGTTGCAGGAAGAAATCCAACCCTAGAAGAATATGTTAAATACTTTCATCCAAATAATAGAACTGTAAGATATTATTTACTTAATCCAAATAAGCCATCAAAAGAAAAAGAATTATTATATAATAAATATTCTCCGATTTATACAATTAAAGTTAAGGATAAAGATACATTTTTGGTATATGATTTGAGAGAGGTATTTAAATAAAAACATTTTTAAGTCTAAGTAAATTAATTACCCCATGAATAAAGGGGATTTTCTGAAAAATAAAAATCAAATATTTTTGATTATAATACTTATTATAGCATTTGTTCTTAGAATAAGTTTTTTTAATATAAACACAGCATTATGGTGGGATGAAGCAGAATATTTAGTAATGGCAAAGGATTTTGCATTTCATACAACAATCTCAGGGGTAAATATTTGGGCAGATTGGAATCCAGTAAGACCAGTGCTTCTTCCATTAATTTGGGCATTTTTCTTTAAAATAGGACTTGGTGAAATAACAATTAGATTTTTTACACAATTTTTACCATCTCTTGCTCTTGTTTTTGTAATTTATCTATTGGGAAAAGAAATTTACAATAAAAAAATAGGTTTAATTTCTTCATTTATTTACTCTGTATTTTGGTTAAGTCTATTTTTAACAAGTAGACTTTTAACAGAACAAATATCTTTTTTATTCGGTTTACTTTCAATTTACTTCTTTTTGAAAGGGTATATCAAAAAAGAAAAGGATGTTTATATTTATTTATCAGGAATTTTAATGATTTTAGCAATTCTCTTTAGATTCCCAACAGGTATTTTGGTAATACCATTGGTACTATTTCTTTTAATAAGGGATAAATTAATTTTTCTTAAAAACAAGCATATATGGTTGACAGTTTTAATAACAACAGTAGTTGTTGTGGTACCTTATATAATATGGAATATTATAAAATTTAAGACAATTTTTCCAGCATTTAATTTTTATATAATAAGTGAAAGAACATCAGCAATACATCAGTTTACAAGTCCTGCTTATTACATTTTTAACTATCCATTAAATTATTTAGACTGGTTGCTTTTTATTTTCTTTATTCTAGGATTGATTATATTATTAATTAATTTAGTCTTGGGCTTTGATATAATTATTAAACAGAAAAGTAAAAAATATAATAAAGACTTATTCACTTTTTTGTGGATTTTAATTCCTATGATACTTTTTATATTTGTGTATAAATATGCTGAAGATAGATATTTACTTATTATTATTCCACCAATATTATTTGTAGCATCAAAAGGATTAATTACATCTTATAATTATTTAAAAAGGTATAATAAAATTTTAGCGGTAATATTTATATTCACAATTTTAATTTTTGCAGGATTTCAACAGTATAAACAGGGAAAAGATTTAATAAATTTAAAGAAAGATACATACTTACAAATTAAACAGGCAGCAGTATGGATTAAAGAAAACACCCCAGAAGATACTAGAGTGCATATAACTGCAAATCAAATGGAATTTAGGGCATATGCAGATAGATTAATAACAAACGATGGTCCGGGGCATAATAAAACAGAATTTTATGATATAATGAAAAGAGTTAACTCAGATTATTTAGTTTTATCATTTTGGTACCCAAATGCAAGTCCTCCATGGTTAATAGAAATATTACAAAATAATCCTGAGAGATACCAGCCCATTATTGCATTTTTTATAGACGAGCAAAAGAAACAACCAGGAGCAATAATATTTAAGATTAATAAAGAAATTCCTGAAAAAATTTCTTCTTCTTAATGAAATAGTTAATAGCAGTACTTCCACTTAACATTTTTTTTATAATTTCTTTATCAGAAACCTTTCTTATTTTTTTAATTCTATTATGCCTTTTTATTATATTTACTGGGTGAAATATTATCCATAACCACGCCAAAAATATTCCAATGGATCTCTTATAATCTTTTATCAAAAAAACAAAAAAAGCTATTATCTCTAATATTATCTTTACTGGCAATATTTTTAATAAAGTCTTGAAGGAATAATTCTTTAAAATTAGGATAGCATGATTTCTATGCAACCAATACCATGTTTTAATCTTTTCTCCTGCAGTACCCCTACCAAGATGATATATAATAGATTTTGGAACATATTTTAATTTATATCCCAATAAATTTAATCTCCAGCATAAATCAATCTCTTCACTGTAAACAAAAAAATCACTATCAAATCTACCAATAATATTGAAAATATCTTTTTTTATAAACATACACACACCACAAACCCAAAAAACATCTATCTCATCATTATATTGTCCTTTATCTTCTTCTATATTATCATAAACTCTTCCTCTGCAGATAGGATAACCATATTTGTCTATGAAACCACCAGCAGCACCAGCATATTCAAACCTATTCTTATCCTTTAAAGACAAAATTTTTGGTTGGCATGCAACAATATTTTTATCCCCCCTTGTTGCCTTAATCAATTCATCTAGCCAATTAGGGTCGACTTCAATATCATTATTTAAATAAACTATAAATTCCCCTTT
>CAYITI010000027.1:5503-6885 GCA_964366235.1 Candidatus Woesearchaeota archaeon | reverse complement strand
TTTGAGTTTACCATCTTTCTCTACTAATTTATTTTTAAATCTTCAACTGCCTTGCTTACTTCTCCATTCAATTTTATATTACGCTCATTTTCAAATAATCTTTCTGCAAATTCTTTTTCTATTCTAGGTTCATTCCATTTTTCTTTAATTAATAATCTAGATCTGATGATCTCTCTGTATTCATCTTCATTTAATGGAAGATCTTTTAAATCACTAAATTCTTTTTGATTTAACAATTTTTTATATTCTTCATCCTTGACTTGATCAACTATTTTCTGAGCTTTATCAATATCTTTGCTAATTAAATCAGATTTAGAAAGTATACATTGAGTAATGCAATATTGTTTATTTGCAGAAATGCAGTTATCAATAACTTTAGGATCTTCTTTGCATGAATTTTCATATTGCTCCATTACTAAATTTCTTGCTAGATTTCTGCTTCCTGTAAAGAAATTTTTTCCAGAAACATAAGCAAAAACACTCCAACAGCCAAGTCTATAACCATCATAAATTTTATCAACACGATCAATTATTTTATCTGCAAACTCTATTCTTTTTTTAGCAGCTTCGATCTGCGAGTCCATTTGTTTGTCTGAAAGCTTGATTAATCTTTTTTCAACAGGGATATGCATTTTAAAGTTAGAAGTGCTAGTTAAATATTGTACACCAGGCAATATTGTTATTCTGGCTTCATTTTTTGCATCTATCTTAATTAATTTTACTAGTAAATTATCTAATAATGTATCGGTTTTGTCTGAAATTGAAATTATTTTTGCTTCAGCTATTTTATCATCTTTATCTAATTTTACTGCTTTTATCTGCTCAGAATTAAGGATTGAATCAATTTTCCAGCTAGAAGTTGAAATTTTTTCGCCTAAACCAAATTTATTTTCTTTATTAGATATTCTAATTATGATTTCTGGTTTAGTATCGGTTTTTTCAATGCCAAATAAATTAATCTGTATTAACTTGTCTCCTTCAGAGATCCCAACAGGTTCAGAAATATAATTTTTTCTAAGTTCTAACTCCTTTATTCTATTTTCATAAGCAATTTTTTCATTTGGATTTAATTCAAAATTAGTTAATAAAAATTTATAAGATTCCAGTGCTTTATCAAATCTGTATAATTTCTTATCATAAATCTCAGCTATTCTTTTTTGCGCTTCTAATGCATAATAAATTTTATTGTCTTTGACATTAAAATAATCACTAACAACTTTTTCATAATGCTTGATTGCTTCATTATAATAATCTTTGCTATTTTCCAAAGCTTGGCCTTCAATAAATTCAGGAGAAACTATGCTGGTTTTTAACTCCAAGCTTGGAAAGTTTTTATCCATGTATTCAGCTATCTCTTTATTCCCTAGATTATTATTATAAAT
>CAYITI010000027.1:0-5493 GCA_964366235.1 Candidatus Woesearchaeota archaeon | reverse complement strand
GGTTCAAAAACAGAAGTATCTCTATAATTATTTATTAATTCAGTATATCCATCAATTATTTGCTTTAAGGAATTTAAATCTTTTTTCTTATTTTTTTCAATCTCTGAATGTATTTTTATAATATCTGAAAATTTTTTTCTAGCTTTAACTTCTTTTTCAGTTAAGGTTACTTGTTCATTCTTTATTTCTTCAATTTTATCCTTGCATATTTCATCTTTAAATTCACAGTTTGAAAAACTATTGCAAAGAGTTTCTTCTTTAAAATCATTGCAATCAAAGCCAAATAGTTTACTTCCTGTTAATTTTATAATTTGATCTTCTTTATCATTGTATAATTCAACCATGTCTAAATTGCCCTGAGAATAAATTTTTTTAACTCTCCAGTCACTTCCATCAAATAATCTATCCCCTTCAACTAATTCTTTTATGCTAAATTTATTATCAACTTGAATTTCTAATTTAGCTTTATCTTTTGGAACATCTAGATCATTCAATTTAATCTTGAATCTATCCCGTAAATTTTTTCTGGCAAAATTTTCTTCGGGTGAAAATAAATAACTGTATGGCAAAGATAATTCCCTTGAAGGTTCACCTTCTTTTAAGACAACAGTTGCAACTTTTCCTAATCTTCCATCATAAACGCTAAATCTGGCAGAGTTATCTTTAATTTCGTCTGCTTTTATAAAACCACGACCAGACCAAAAAGTATATTTATCGCGGACTTTTAAAAATTCATTTTCACTTAATTGAGGAACAATCAAATCCTGCTCATTTATCCCAAAACCAAATCCAGCATCATATCTTATCTTTGCTGTAGCATTTATGCTAATTTCATTAGGGATTTTTCTTTCATCTTTTATCCTAGGCAATCTAATAATAACATATCCTAAATTGTCTAAGGTATATTTTCCATAAGGTGGTCTTTTCAAATATAATACAGTTCCGGGAACATCTGGTTTATAATTTGAAATCTGAATTGATCTTATTCTTGAAATATCTATAAATGGATTTGTCTGTATTCCGGTAAGTAAAGCTATAATCCTATAGCCTCCATATTGCTCACTCTCAAATGCATAGCTTGGAACAACTCTTGGATTATAATTTTCTATATTAACGAATATATCTTCTGGTTCTTCTTGTTCATCATCTAAAATTTCTTTAACATCTTCTACAGATTTAATCGAACTTAATTCCGCAGAGCTAGCAAAGCTAGGACTAATTATTAAAAATGCAAGTAAAATTGCTATTACCTCTTTTTTCATTTTAAATCTGGTTTCCTAAAGTTATTGGAATCAGCATTTCTTAATATTTGCTGATAAGCATTAGATAATTCCTGAACATTAGTTGGAACTTTATTATAGATTATATAAAATGTTATTTTATTGCCTTTTTCTAATTCATCTTTTGTAATCTGCCAGTCAAATTCAACACCTCCAACAATAACTTTTTCTAGATTAGTTTCCTCTAATTCTGTTTTAAAGCATTTTTTCTCTTTTAAACCTATTAATCCAAGTATACTTGGTTTTGGCACATCAGTGCAATATTCAACATTTTGCTTGCTAAGCTTTAATCCTTTTTGATAATCTTTTACTATAAAACTTTGAATATGATAATCTCCTGAAAGTAAATTAACTGTATCAATTTCATTATTTAAAAAAATAGAATAATCTTCATCCTGGTTTGTTAAGATTAATGTAACAGCTTCATCATCTTTAATCTCTCTTATTGTATTCCCTTCAATTATTTTAAATTCAATTTGTTTTTTGTAATAAGGATTTAAGATAAGTTCTATAAAACTTTCATCTAATGTATCTAATGTAATTTTATTTTTATGATAGCCTTCTTTGCTTGCACTTATAATTGCATTAATACATTTAGGAGTTAATGTTGTTAAACCATTTTTTTTTGTATTCCCTAAATCACATGTTGTACCAACGCAGCTAAACTCAATCTTTGAATTTTCCAATTCTTTATTATTATTTTCATCTCTAACTGTTATCGTTGTTTTTGTATCAGCAGATTCGCAAACTCTTGGATTTGTATTTCCTAAATATTCCAAGCTTAATTTGTTTTCTTTAGGCTGGTTGTTATCAATTATAATTTGTAATGCATACTGAAAGAAGTAATCTCCTTCGTTTAATGTTACAATTATAGGATATTTTATATCATAAATAAAATGATAATTATTAAAGCAAAATATTGTGCTTAAGAAAGCAGCACCAGGATTGTTTTTTCCAAATACAGGCTCTTCTTTTAATATCTGTTCCCCGCCATTTATGCTTAAAATTAAAGGCCATTGATCATCATATCTAAAATCAATAATTGAATTTCCTGGGTTGATATTAAAGTTGAAGTAACCCGAATTTCTTGGATTAATTGCTTCAATATTAGCTTTTAATATTTTACCAAGATCTTTTTTTACATTTTCAACAAACCAAGTTCTTGGACTGCAGTCAAAACTTGTTCCAGAATAAGGAATTTCATCATACAAAACAAGCATGTCAATTGTCTTTTGTTCAAAAAATGATTCTTTATCTTCCTTATCAAAAATCTCCTTTCCGATATTATATAATTTTCCCAATGGCGAATCAACTGCAATTAAAAATTTATTAAAATTAACCTGTAAATCTTTATAATCAATAATTATATTTGTCAACATTTTTACAAGTATTTTATTTTCTTTTATTTCCACATTTGTATTTATTGGAATGAAATTATTTACCTGATATCCCTCAAATGCTGTAAAATTATTCAAGCAATCGTTTACATTTAAATTGATGTAATCAGCTAATTGCTTTTCCATATCCTGCAAACTTGGAATCTGTTGCTTCTGTATTCCATTAGCTGTTTCATAAAACCAATAGGGAACTTGTAATTTATTGTTTCCAAAGAAATCTAATTTATTAGAAAAGGGTATAACAGGATTTACCGGTAAATTATCATCCGGAATAATGATATAACCTCCTTGCAACCCAATTAATTCTGCTCCTTCTAATGCAATCTCACTTATGCAACTATCTAAATAATTTTTTACTGGTTTGAATTGCTCTATAACTTGCACACTTTCCTGTTCTTTTTCAAATTCTGTTTTTATTACATAATTGCTTAAAGAAATTATTGTTATAGCTGTTATTAATATAATTAAACCTAAAATTATGTATAATGTAACCTGTCCTTTTTTATTTTTAGTTCCTTTTATCCTGACTATTTTATTTCCGCCTAATTGTGAAACTTCGACTAATTTTTTATATTCTAACTTTAAAATCAAATCAGAAACGGTATTATTTTTTATTTTAAAATGTTTGGCTATAGAACTGAAATTAACTAAATCTTTATTTTTAATAAAATTCATTAATTCTTCTTCTGTAGGTATCAATTAAATCGATATTTTAAACCTTTTTTTATGTTTTAAAGGCTTTTTTAGGCTTTTTTTACCAATTTAGAAGTTTAAAACATCTATTAATATATAAATGTTATGTTCAATAAAATTTATGTTTCTTAGAATTAATAATGGGCCCGACCGGATTTGAACCGGCGACCTCAACTACGTCAAAGTTGCGTTTTGGCCTTATTATAGCCACTAAACTACGAGCCCTTAAAAATCTAGCAATTATCAATCTTTATAAAAATAACTAAAACTTATTATTATGGAAAATCAAGAAAAGATTTGGAATAAATTAGCAGAATCTTGGTATAATTTCAGAAATAAACCAGAAGATATCATAGAATATTTTAAAAAAAAATATTGTGTTAAAAGAGGTAAAATAATAGATTTAGGTTGTGGAAATGCAAGAAATTTAATTCCATTTAGAGATTTTGAATGCTATGGTGTTGATTTTTCAGATGAGATGTTAAAATATGCTAGATTATTAGCAAAAAAACATAGATTAGATATAAAATTAAAAAAGGATTCTTTAGAAAAATTAAGTTTTAAGGATAATTTTTTTGATTATGCTCTAATGCTAGCTTCTCTCCATCATCTTGAAAATAATGAAAAAAGGATAAGTGCATTAAAAGAAATTTATAGAACATTAAAAAAAGATGGAATTGCTATGATTAGTGTTTGGAATAGATGGCAATTAAGATTTTTATTTAAGAAAAAAGATTTATTAATTCCATGGAAAGTTAAAGATAATATTTATTATCGTTATTATCATTTGTTTAGTTATTTTGAATTAAGAGGTTTATTAAAAAAAGTTAATTTTAAAATTCTTGAATCAAAATTATATAAGGGAAATATAATGTTTGTTGTTAAGAAATAAATTAATTATAAAATCTACAAGTTCCATCTTTGAATAATTTAGTTAATGTACTTGGGCACGAAACACATTTGTTTTGATAACAAAAATTATTTCCAACACAATATGTTGACGGTGATTCACAAGGAAAATGGCAATATTCGTCTGAACCGGCGATTTGACCTTTTGGGCACCTAGGATTATTTACATTAAATTTTTGAGATTCGCAATAAAAATCCTCACAAATTTTATAACACTTAAAGTCAGTTCCCATAACGTCATCTCGATTGCAGTATGGTAAACATTCTTCTATTTTATTTGAAAAGTATATATAATTTCCATTCTCGCAATAAATATATTTTTCTAAGTCACTTTTAGTATTTAAAGAAATTTCATTTAAATTATTTTTAGAATTGATATCTATAGCAACACTGTTTTGGGTTCCTTGGATCCATGTATTAATTCCAACTAGAAGGCCATTATCATCAAATAAACCTCCGCCACTGCTTCCAAAGTAAGTATAAGCATCTGAATCAATAGCTTTAAAAGAAAATCCATCATCCATTATTAAATTTCTAAAACTTGTAATTTGACCATTTTTAGTTGAATATTCTAAAACATTTTGGGTAAATGATGGATAGCCTATTGCTACAACTTTTTCTCCTATGGTCGGCAGGTTTTTTCTATAAAAAGTTTGGTTATACCATTCTAATTCGTTAGCATTTATTTCTAAAACAGCTATATCTAAATGATGCGGTGCTACATAAACTCTAGAAACTTTGTGAAATTTCCCATCATAAGTTCTAACATTAAAATCCTCACTCAATCTTTGATAACAATTTTGTGTATAACTACAATCTATGACATGTCTATTTGTAAAAATTTGTATTTTATCTCCACTTCTGGCAAATAAAACACCAGAGCCTGTGATTTTTTTTCTCAAAGTAACTGCCATCCAAATTTTTACCAGAATAATCATAGGTTACATAAACAATTTTATCTTTAGCATGCTGAATTGGTTCATCATTAATTTGATCTGTGTTATTGTTTAATGGAAGAAATAAACCCAAAAATAGAAGAAAAATAATTAATAAAAAACCATATAATAAAGTTTTTAAAATTATTTTTAGGATAGATTTTCGTGTTCTATATTTTTTCATTAATAATTAGAAATACTTTAGCAATATAAACTTTACTTATAAATAAGCCGCTGACCGGATTTGAACCGGCGACCTGTTGTTCTTTTGGAATTTTT
>CAYITI010000026.1:0-6968 GCA_964366235.1 Candidatus Woesearchaeota archaeon | reverse complement strand
TAATTCCTCTTTCTTTTTCATCTTCCCTAAAATCTAAAGTTAATTGTTTTCCAGCAAGTTCTTCAGAAATCATTCCTGCACCAGAAAGAAGATTATCAGAAAAAGTTGTTTTTCCATGATCAATATGGGCAGCTATTGCAATATTTCTTATTTTTTCGGGATTATTCATCAATTCACGAATTTGCTGTGCAATTGTTTGTTCTGCCATTAAAGATTTTTTAATTAAAGCATTTTTAAAGTTTTTGTTATCTTAAAAATAGAAAGAACTTTTATTAATAACAGAAAAATGATCAATCAAATATATAACCTTTTTTAATCATAACTGCATAAACCACTTTATTAATATCTTCTGATTTCGGATTCCCATAATTCGCATTTAGGATATTTTCCACCCAATATCTATCCATTAAATACCCGGCAGTTTCCTGCCAAACTTCCTGAGATTCTTTTTTATGATCCCCTAATTTTTTTAATAATCCCATCTCTTTATCTGTCAATTTTTCTGGAATTAATTCTTCTAATGATTTTTCAGATATCATTTTAACTATTTAGTTTATTTTGGTAGTTTAAATTCTTTGCCTTTACATAAGCAAATTAATTCTTGAGGAGATTCATTAGCTACATAAATCATTCCGCATTCTTTGCATATTATGTTCATTTTGACTCCTTAACCCATATTTTAAGAAAATTTTGGAATTTATAAATGTTACTATTTTAAAATGGTAATGATTCGAGAGAAAATTTATATAAGAGCACAATTCTAAATTTATATGGCTAATAGAGAAGTAGCTACTGTTGTATTCTATGATAGACAAAATAGAATTTTGCTTCAGGGTAGAAGAAACATAAGTAAATTTGGAGAAGAATGGGGTTTCTTTGGGGGAAGTGTTGAAGTCGGAGAGAGTCCTAGAGAAACTGTGATAAGAGAGGTTAGAGAAGAATTAGAATATAAAATGGATAATCCAGAATTTTTTAAATCATATAACACAAAACTTCCTAAAATAATCACTGTTTAGTAAAAATTAATTGCCAACTTGAATAGAATCCGTGTTAACTGTTTATATACGCAAGTCCTTAAATTATTTATTTATAAATTCTATATCATAAGTATTTTTATCTTCATAACTTAAATTTTTTTATCTATTTTAAAATAATTATCTGCTTCCATCAGATTGTCTTTCTAATTCTAATTTTTTAGAAATAGCTGCACTTCCTTGATCCAGATTATAAGCTTTCAAAATTTCATCAGATAAAGCATCAATTATATTAATTTTTTTGTTAAAACTTTTTTGATAGCTTCCTTGAACCATTTGTCTTAGTACAATATCAACTCTTCTTTGAGGAGCGCATTCAACAGCTTGAGGATATTTTGCACCACCATATTCAATGGTTACAATTTCTTCACGCGGGGCTGCATTTTCTAGCGCTCTTACAAAAACCTCAACAGGATTTTTTTTAGTTTTTTCTTCAATAATCTTAAATACATTCTCAACAATGTTGTAAACTTTTTGGGATTTGCCTGCAACTCTGCCAGAAGTAAGTTTATGTTTTTTTCCTTTATGTCCTGGAATCATTAATTTATTGATTAATCTTTCAACAATATTGTTTTTATTTTTCCAGAATCTAGTTTTAATATATTTTCCGCCTGTTTTAGGAACTAAAATTGGATTTAAATTGATATATCTAACCAATCCAGGATCATTAACTTGAATATTACTGCAAGACCATCTATCAAATAATTTAAATTCCATTTATCTTCTGCCTTTCTCTATTTTGCCTTTTAATAAAGCGTCTAAACTCTGGTCATTAACTTTAATAACCTGCCATCTAATTCCAGGGATATCTCCCTTTGCTCTTCCCTGCTTTCCGCCAATTGCTTCTATAACAATTTCATCATGCTCATTGATAAATTTAATTGCATTGTATCCGGGAACAAATGCTGTAACTTTTTTTCCATTTTTTATTAACTGTGTGACGACGCATTTTCTCATCGCACTATTTGGCTGTTTTGCCTCCCTTTGCGTTTTCTCAAGTACAATTGCTTTAGCTTGAGCAGCTGCTTTTAAAGGATCACTTTTTTCTTTCAATCTTAATACTCTTCTTAAATACCAATAATCCTGCCATCTACTCTTCTTCCGCCTCATTCGAAGTTTTCTTCCAGCTCCGAGGCCTCTGCTTTTGTTTCCCATTTTATATTATTTTTATCTCCAAATTAAAATATTCTGCCACTAATTTAGTAAGTTCATTTAAATTTTTCCTTTCTCTTCCTATTAATAAACCTTTAGTTTTCTTGTCCTTTAAATTTATTTCTATAAAATTATTATTTAGTTTAATATCCTCTGCTTCTATTGGATAAATAAAATTACCAACAAATCTTACAGGATCTTCGCTATATTCAATAATCTTGAGTTTTTTATGCATCAATTTTTCAAGCATTTTTATATTTTTCCCTTTTTTTCCTATAGCTTTTCCAATTTCGCCTTTTTCAACAATTATAGTTATTTTTTCATTGTCTAACAAACCCTTAGCCCTGCTATTTGTTAAGTTTTCAAACAAATTTATTTTTTGTATTTTGTCTTTATCTAATCTCATCTTTAAATCCTAAAACAGAAATAGAAAACGGTTTTTTACAAATAGTTCCAAGTTCTTCATTGTTTTCTTTTAATTCATTAACTTTGACATTATATAATTTAGCATAATGTTTTATATCATCTGTTGTATTTTTAGGGCAGTTAGAAGATAAATAAATTTCTTTTAGCCTGCCAATCTTTAAATTTTTCATTACTTGATTGGTGCCTATTATTGCTGTATTCTCTTTTAATAATTTTTTTAGCTCTTCCATTTTATTTATTTTTTATTTTTGATTTCATTTTGGCAATCAAATCAGGCAATCCTGTTCCCAAAGGAACAACTTGATTAACCATAACATTTTCTATTACTGAATTAAGGGTGTCTTCTTCACCAATTAAAGAAGCATTAACAAGATGCTTTAAAGGCGTTTCAAAACTTGCCCTTGCCAATACACTTTCTTTCTCAGCGGTAATGCCGCTTCTTGTAATCCCTTTTATTTTGCCGGATGTTGTCATTGCATCAGCTAAAAACATTATGTGCCTGATATCAATATCTAAGCCTTGCTGTTTTATAACATTAGTTGCTTCATTTATTATTGCTTGTCTTGCAGCCTCTATTCCAAGAACCTCTGCCATCATAAAAATATCATTTGTTAATATTCTAGTATTATCTATTCCTTCTACCTTAAATACATCTTTTAAATTAGCGCCTGAGCACAGCATGACAAATTCATTCCCATTAAATATTGGAGAAACTTGAGTTATTCCTTTTACTCCTTTAATATGCAAATCTTTGCTCTTTTCTTTTAATTGGTAAAGCAT
This sequence comes from Candidatus Woesearchaeota archaeon, assembly GCA_964366235.1. Lineage (GTDB taxonomy): Archaea > Nanobdellota > Nanobdellia > SCGC-AAA011-G17 > GW2011-AR20 > GW2011-AR20. The sequence goes on along the minus strand of CAYITI010000026.1, from coordinate 3,576 downwards.
TTTAAGTTCATATTCTTCTGTCTTTGGCTTAATGACTAATTTATCTTGGCTAAAGCTGACTTTGACTTTTTTGAGTTGTTCTTCTACATTTTTTTCTAATTGAGCTTCAGTAACTTTTAATTCTCTCATCTTCTTTTTATCTAAGGAAATTTCTATCCTAAATAATGTTAAATTTAAAGAAAATTCAGTTGCAATATCCTGTAATTTTGTTTCAACTAATTGTGAGGCTATTAATTTGACTTTTTCCTTATCTTTTGTAAATCCTCTTTTTAGGTATATCTCTGTTCTTGGCGTACTTGGATTTTTTCTTGCATCAAACAATTCTATCAATCTCGGCAATCCTAATGTAACTCCCATTTCAGCTACACCTGCAAAGTGAAAAACATTCAATGTATTGTGGGTGATTATTCCGTCAAATGTTGCAAATGTCTCTAATCCTGGAACGCTTAAATCATAAACATGCCCATAACCATAGTTAACTTTTTCTATACTTTTAATTTCATCCCAAATAACATCAGAATTAAACATTCTATTTAATATTGTCAACTCTAGAGAAATATCAATGTTTTTTTGTTTGGATATTTGTTCAAAATTTTTAATATGTCTAAATAAGGCTGTCCTTCCAATTTTCTGTCTTTTAGTTGCACTATTAACATATCTGGTCATTAATCCTAATTTTTTAGATATATCCACTAAAACATTTCCAAATCCAGAAATCATATCAGTATAATCCTGAGATTTTTCATTCCAGAATTTCTTTGCTCTTTCAGCTAATAATTCTAAATCTCTTCTCTTATATTCTATATCAGATCCTATATGTGCTAAATATGATGGAGCATATTTGTAATGTATTAATAGCCAAGATTGTCCCTTTTTATCTTTTGTTTTATAGGAGAATATTTTGAATCTAGATAATAATAATGCAATTCCATCTATTAATTCTTTTGAATTTGAATTTACTCTAATTAAATCTCTGTCAACATGGAAATTTCCATCACCGTCGAAGTAACCGCGCAATAAACCAGAAACAAATTCATTGCTTGCATTGTAAGCAAATTCAGGAATCTTTTTGAAGTCAGCACTTGAACCACACAAATTTTTCATAAAACCAGCTAACAAAGTAGAATTTACCTTTAAATCCCTGCTTAAAGCAAATCCTCTATGATGAAAATCTTCCTTATAATCTAATCCTATATTATCAATAAATTTCTTTGTATTATTAATATAATTATCATCTAAATTTGATATTGAAACTTGTCCATAATTTGCAAAACCTTCGCTTAGATAAGAACCGATAAACCAACCGGTATTCCAATCTATTTTTATAGAATTTTTAATCGGTTTTGTAACTGTTCCTGATTTTGATAATAAATCATTTTCAACAATAAATAAATCATCATCTATATTTTGATTTATTTTTAATTCATTTAAGTATGAATCATTGAAAAAATTATTTATTGCCGGAATTCTCATTCCCAATTTTAATTCTGTCCCTTTTACTGGAATTATTGAATTATTTTCTCTTGCTACGAATGAATGGTTGTCTGTACATGTAATCTCTCTTCCAGAAGCTGTTTTTATCTTCATTAATTTTTTATATTGTTTATGCCTGCTGCATTCTGTTGCTTTTTTCCATTCAATTTTTTCTTCCTGATTTAAGCTCGGAACAAAAATTTCGATATCATTTAACGGGAGTATTTCAGAATGTTCATTTAAATTTAAAGAACCTCTAAATTTCATTAAACTATCAACAAATTGTCCAATTTTTACAATTTTTATTTTATTGTCGATTTTGATTATAATTTTCTCGTCGAAATAGACACTCATCTGCGTACCGGGTTCACCAAATGATTCAGCAGTAATTATTCCAATGCCTTCTCCAGGAGTTATTTTAGCATGTTCATACTCTTCTTTAACCCTCTTCAAAATTTCTTTTCTTTTCTGCTCTCCTAATTTATGCTCTTTGCTAAGGCTAATTGCTTCTTCCTCCAATTTCTTAGGCAAATTATAATCAGACATTTGTCATAACCTCTTTAACTATTCTTTTAACATTAATAATTCCACCTTCAGTTTTGCTTACATCTAAACCATCATCTCCATAAATAAACTGTACAATTCTCTTATTTGCGTCGCGGACAGTTCCATCATATTCTACCCTGATGTCCTGCAAAGCATTAGCTAATCTCCTATATAAATAGCCAGATTTTGGAGTTCTCAATGCAGTATCCATTAATGAATCACGTCCAGTCATTGCATGGAAAAAATATTCATGTGGCTTTAATCCAGACCTGTAGCTTTGTCTTATAAAACCACGAGTATCTGCACTTAAGCTTCCTTTAGGAAATAAACTCAATGTTCTGTTGGTGTATCCTATATTAATTCTTGATCCATGTAACGCTTGCTGTCCAACTAAAGCAGCCATTTGAGCTAAATTCAAGAAATTGCCAATAGCACCGCTTCTAGCCATTAAAACTGTTGAATTTTTTTCAGAAACACTTTCATAGACACTCTCTCCAATCTTATCCCTAATATTATTCAAAATCTGCAAAATCATGTTCTCCAATGTTTGTTCAAGAGTCATCCCAGGCAGGGATTTTAAGGATCCATTGTAATATTCATTGATTAAATTATCAATTTCTTTTTCAGCTTCCTGAATTCTTTCTTTATTTTTAGCAAGCAAATTTTCAGGCAAATCAGTATCAGAAATTGAAGTTGTAAACCCTTTTCTTAATAAAATTTCTATTCCAAGCTTGAATATTTTTCCCAATAGGTTTAACCCGATATCTTCTCCATATCTCTTATAAATTGCCCTTATCAAAGTTCCGTTTTCTTCTCCAATAGTTGATTTGTCTATAAATCCTTGTATTATTTTGCCATTTTTTATTATAACCTCCTCATTTGTCTTAGTGCTCCCGACAAAATCAAAATCACTTGGCAAAATTGCAGAAAAAATTTCTTTTCCGGAAAGAATTTTGCCTTTTTTTAAATTATTAAAATTATTTACCCCAACATTATAAAGCATTTGTATAGCTTCTTCTCTTTTAAAGCTTAATTCCTTTGTTAATAAATAATTTCCAGTAATTGCATCATGCAAACTTCCAATAACATTTAATCCATTTTTTGGACTTATAATCTGGGTTTGAACCTGCATTAAAATTTCTGCTTCAGCTCTAGCTTCTTCATTTTGGGGAATATGCAGGTTCATTTCATCTCCGTCAAAGTCTGCATTATATGGGCTGCATACTGCGGGATTTAATCTAAATGATCTGCCGGACATTACCTTAATTTTATGGCACATTATGCTCATTCTATGCAAGCTTGGCTGTCTATTAAATACGCAAATGTCGCCATTTATTAGATGTCTTTCAACAATATAACCTGGTTTTAATTCCTCTAAAATCTGTTTTTTAGTATCTTCTGTAATTTTTTTCTTTTTTCCATCTGGTAATATAATATAATTTGCGCCAGGATAGTTATCTGGGCCATTTTCAACAAATTTCTTTAACCAATTGATATTCCATTCTGTAACTCTCTCTGGTATCGTAAGATCTGTTGCAACAGAATAAGGAAGATCGG
>CAYITI010000025.1:0-7244 GCA_964366235.1 Candidatus Woesearchaeota archaeon | reverse complement strand
CGAGATAAAAAGTGGACAATCCGAGAGTTAGCAAATTTTAATAGAATGAACCACTTTGGTGTTATCTATGCTTTAAGAAGTTTGCAAGACATGAATTTAATAAATGTAGAATATCATGGTAAATCAAATTTAGTTACTTTAAACTATAAATCGATTCTTGTTAGATTATTAAGGATATTTGACTTTGAAAATAATTCAAGAAAAGAATTGATTAAGGATATTAAAAATTTATTAAACAATAAGGTAATTTCATGTATATTATTTGGAAGCATAGCTAGGAGTGAAGAAAGACCCAATTCCGATATAGATTTATTAATTATAACAAAAAACAAAAAATTAGTTAAAAATATAATATATGAAAAACTGAAATATTTTTCAGAGTCCTATGGCAATATCATAATACCCAAAATATTTAGTGAGAGAGAGTTTATAAAGAAAAAAAGTTTACCTTTTATTAAAAGTATAGGAACCAATTACATTATCATATCTGGAAAGGATGTGTTAAAATGAGGGTCAGAAATGTAGAAAAACATTTTTATGTTAATTATTTAAAAAAGGCAGAAGAATTTTTAGGACAATCTAATGAAGCAATTAATAATAAAAAGTGGAATGTCGCTGTCAGTTTATCTATTCATTCTGGAATTTGTGCAGCAGATGCTCTAACTGTATTTCATTCTAGTATTAGAAGCGTTGCCGATAGTCATGAAGAAGTAGCCAAACTTATTAGTAATATTAACTTAAAAGATGTTAAAATAAAAACAAGACAATTACTAAATTTATTAAATGTTAAAAATAGTGCAGAATATTCAGAAGATTTAATGAATAAAAAAGATGCTTTATCAGCAAAACAAAATGCGGAAAGATTTTTATCTTGGGTTAGAGATAACTTAGAATAATCGCATAATAAAAAGATTTAAAAAAGTTTTGTTAAAATAAGATTTTATGAAACTAAAATTATTGGAAGAAGAATTATACTACGATCATGAAAAAAATTTAATTTTGTTGGACCAACAAATAAAACTCCCTTATTTTAAAAAATTGATTAAGATTAGAAATGTGCTTGAAAAAAGATTAAAAAATTTTCCGATAGGATGCTGTAATGAAACTTCCAGGATAATAAAAAAAACTATTGGATTAGAAGAAGTGGCTGGAGATTATATTGAAAAGAATAATCTAATATTGCACGCTTGGAATTATGACAAAGAGAATAGACTTTATATTGATCTCACTCATGATCAATTCGAGCCATTTAAAACTAAAATATCTATCTTTCCGCTTAATATAAATTTTTTAAAGATTTATCCTAGTTATACAAAAATGCAAAGAAGGTTTTTCTTTCCTTATCTAGACTTAGACAGCATAATAAAAGAATGTTTATGACTAAATAATTTTTGTTAAAACCCAGGAAAGCTACTACGAGAGTAGCCTTCATGGGAAAAAAGAGGTGATATAAAAATGGGATATTTAACTAGTATATAAATCTTTTGGTATGTATAAACTACAGAGTAGTTAAATTAATTTATTATATTTTTAGAAAAATTTATATTGAACTGGTTATTTAATTTAAAAATGCAGGAACAACTATACGAGATGCTGGTAAATAAGGATGAGATAACCTGGCAAAGCTTGATTTATGATCTAATTAGAAGCGAGCAACTAAATCCATGGGATATTGATGTTAGCTTATTAACTAAACGTTATATTGAAACCTTAAATCATCTTAAAGAAGCTAATTTTTTCCTTTCTGGGAGGGTGTTATTAGCATCTGCTATTCTATTGAATATTAAGTCTGAGAAATTTATAAATGAAGACTTTGTTAATTTTGATAATCTGCTATATCCCCCTAGTTTAGATGAGTTAGAACTTTATGAAGATACTCCAAATCCCTATATTAATATCGAGCATCCTGAATTAACAATTAGAACACCATTAGCTAGAAAAAGGAAGGTTACAATAAATGATCTAATGAATGCATTGCAAAAAGCACTTGATGTTAATAAAAGAAAGGTAATGAGAAGGTTACGTGAAGAAGAAGTTGTAGTTAAAATTCCTGAAAAAAATATTGATATTTCAGCGTTAATTAAAAACATTTATAATAAAATAGCTGAATTTTTTAAATCTAAAAAAGAAATTTTAACTTTTAAAAAATTAGTTCAAAGTGATAAAAAAGAAGATAAAATATTAACATTTATTCCATTATTACATTTAGATAATCAAGAAAAAATTAATCTTGTTCAAAATGAGCCTTTTGGCGAAATTTATATTGAAATGAAAAAAAATGGATAAGAAATATTATTATATCGCATCTCGGGTTATAGTGATTGCAAAACTTTATAAATTAATAAAAAATTAATTTCCTATGCATATGTTTAAAAGAATAAAAGAGGTTTTATTTGCTCCTGATAAATTCTTCTTGAACTTAAATAAAGAAAAGGGGGTTCAAGATTCATTATTATTTTATGTTATTTTACTAGCTTTTAGCGTTGTAATGATTTATTTATTTAATATAACATTAGGAGAATTGTATACAAAAAAATTTTATGAAATTTTTAATTTAAATCTGCAAGTTCAGAGTTATGATGCTTTAAAATTATTGCCAACAACAATTCTTGGATATTTTATTGCACTAGTGAGCAGTTTTTTAGTAGCAGGAATTATATATGTATGGCTGTTAATTTTTGGTGGAAAAAAAGATTATGCTAAAACTTATCAACTATGGGTTTATTCAGAAACTCCTTCATTATTATTAAGCTGGATCCCATTAATAAGCTTCTTTGCTTGGTTGTATTCTTTTATTTTATTAATAAGAGGAACGAAAAAAATTTATGAATTTTCTATGTTAAAATCTGTTTTAATTTATGTAATTCCTTTAATAGTAATTATAACAATTTACGCATTGCTATTATTTTTTGTAGCTGCAACATTTGGAAATTTAAATCCATTAACAAGATTTAGTTAAACTTCTTGAATTTTAAAATTAATTCATTTAAACTTAATAATTTTTCTTTGCCTGTTTTCATATCCCTTAACTTTACTTTATTTTGCTTTAATTCTTCTTTTCCAATTATAATAACATAAGGAATTTCATATTTAGAAGCATATTCTAAGTTTTTGCTAATTCCTTTATTATTCAAATCAATATCACATTTCAAATTATTTTGCCTTAATTTAGTTAAAACTATTAAACTTTTTTCTAAGGTATTTATTGGGATTAAATAAAATTGAACAACATTTTTTTCTTTATTTTCTTTTAATGAATCTTTGATAATAGTTATACCAAAACTAATGCCAACAGCGGGAATAGATTTACCACAAAAATTGCCAATCATCTTATCATATCTTCCGCCTGCTGCCAAGCTAGATTTAATTTCAGAATTTTTTAAATAAACTTCATAAATTGTTCCAGTATAATAGGCCAAACCTCTAGCTAAGCTTATATCGATCTTTAGATTTTTAACATTTAATAATTTAGAATATTTTAAAACCTCATTTAATTCATTTATTCCCTCTTGATTCTTTATTATTTTTTTAACATCATTTAAATCATTTGTAAAAATTAAATTAAGTAATTTGTCTACATTCTTAAATCCTTTTTCCTGCAATTCTTTTTTAACGCCAGAAATCTCAATTTTATCAAGTTTATCAATGCTTAAAATTATAGTTTCCCGTTTATCTTGTGGAATATTAAATGATTCTAAAATTGCATCTAAAATTTTTCTATTACTTACTCGAATGATAAACTTTAAATTTAATCTTGAAAAAACCTCACTTGCTATTGCTAAACATTCTGCATCTGCTAGCATACTAGATGTTCCGATTGTGTCTACATCACACTGGGTAAATTCACGATATCTTCCAAGCTTTATTGGGCCATCTCTAAATAATTCTCCAATTTCATATCTTTTAAATGGCATTTTTAAATTTGGATTCATTGCAATATATCTTGCTAATGGAACAGTTAAATCATATCTCAATGCCAAATCTCTATCCCCCTGATCATTTAATTTAAATGTTTCTTTAAGGATTTCAGCCCCGCCGGTATATTTTGATGATAATGTCTCATATCTTTCTAGAATTGGTGTTTGTAATGGATTAAAACCATATTTTTCAAAAATTTCTGTTATGATTTTTACAATTCTGTTTATCTGGATTTTTTCATCTATGTTAATATCATGAGTTCCTTTTGCGTTTTGTAATTCTATCATTTTAATTCCTCTGAGTAAAAAGGACCGCATGCGAGAATCGAACTCGCGTCCTCCGGGTTCTGCTTAAATAATCCACAGCCGAAAGTTCTAACCACTAAACTAATGCAGTCATACTGAAATTTTTTACGATTATAACTAGAAAAAGCTTTAATTTCAATGAACTAAATCATCTCTTGAATTCATAAAATTAAGATAATTTAGTCATTTATAAAATTATTGGTGTTCGGAGTTGTTAAGTAATCGTGGCTTTAATTAGCTGTTAAGGGGTGTATTAGAACCATTCTAACTAATAAGGTATATGACTTAATAAATTTTTTTATTGTAGTTTTTTTAAATTTCTTTAAAGAAGTTAGAAGATATAAAAATTTTAATAATAAAGTTTTCTCTTAATTGTCCTTTAAAAATTATAAATAATATAATCAAGATAAATAACAGTTATTATAATTAATATTATAAAGATAATTATCCTAATTTTTTTATTTTTGATAAAATTTAATTCTTTTAAGGATATCATAAATATTAATTTATAAGAATTAGATTATAAATTAATCGATTTAAGATTTATAAAAGCAATTTATATTAGAATTAGAACAAACAATAACCTATTTAAATGAGCTTTTATTAATAATTTTATGGCATTAGAAGATTATGGATTATTAGCTTTAAGAATTGCTTTAGGAATAATTTTTATTTATCATTCTTGGCCAAAAATAAAAAATCCAAATATGATGAAACAAGTTTTTGGCAATTCTATTCTTCCAGTTATACTTGGTTTATTTGAATTAATAGCAGGATTATTAATTTTAATTGGATTAGTAATACAATTTGCTTCAATCATATTAATTATTGTAATGCTGGGAGCTTTATACTATAAAATAATAAAATGGAAAATTCCTTTTGCATCACAAAATAGCAGTGGTTGGGAATTCGATTTATTAATTTTAGCGGCTGCAATTTTATTATTGTTTATAGGAGCAGGTTCATTATCGATAGATAATACATTATTACCATAATTATTAGTCAATAATTGAAACCCCAAATAAATTTATATGGATTTTCTATTCTATCTTTATATGAATATGTAATTTAGGTTTTGTTGAAATCTCTTAACTAATTTTTAATAGGCGAGCTGCATTGTAATATAGAATTCTTTCTTTATCAACAGGCTTTAATTTACTTCTATCTATTTTCATTCGTTCTATAAATTGATCTGAATATGGAACATCAGAACCAAAAAGCAATCGATTAGCTCCTACTATTTGAGCTGCCTGTTCTATAGTCTTGGGTGTAGAACCAAAAATTGAAGTTTCTAAATATACTTTAGGATATCTTTGCATTGCTTGGAATACATTTAATGATCGATTACCGAAATGACCCATAACCAAATTTAAATTTGGAAATTTTTCAGCTAATTTCACTATTCTAGATGGATTAGTATTAGGATTTATCTGATCTTGGTTATTAAAATCATCTTCGTATCTTGTATGAAATAGCAAAGGTTTTTCAGATGCTGATATAATTTCATATAATGGGAAAAATCTTTCTTCTAGGGGATCGAAATTTTGAGATCTTGGGTGTAATTTAACACCATAAAATCTATTTAGTTGTTCTTTTAATCTTTCAGGGGTCATATCTTTTGGATCAAATCTAAAGAATGTGTAGAAAGGATAACCCTTAGCTTCTTGACATAATTTTAAACTAGCTTTTTCTAATGTTTCTTCTCTTTCGTCGAATGGAAAAATAACTGAATGTGTTACTCTAGATTCTCCCATAGATCTAATTAATTGCTCTATTGATTGTTCCAGTCCATCTTTATCTTTTCCTATATGGGTATGAAAATCTAATACTTTTTTCTCCATAGAGCAAAGTTATTACGATAAATATTTAAAATTTTTGATTATTAATATTTTTAACATTTGAAAAAATTTAAAAATACCCAAATAACATTAATTCTGTGGAAAAACTAAAGCGTGAATTAAATTTAATTGATGTAGTTTTAGCTGGTGTTAGTATTATAATCGGAGCTGGAATTTATGCATTACTTGGGATAGCTACTCAAACAGCAGGCAATGCTATCTGGCTTTCTTTTTTAATTGGAGCAGTAGTAGCAATATTAACAGGATTAAGCTATGCTGAATTATCTTCAATATTTAAAAAAGATGCCGGAGAATATGATTATGTTGAATATGCCTTCAATAAAAAATTAGCTTTTATAATAGGATTAATGATAATAATTTCAGGGATGTTTTCTATAGCAACTGTTTCTTTAGGCTTTGCAAATTACCTTAAGGCATTTTTAAACACAGATATAATAATTTCAGCAATCTTATTAATATTAATTTCCTCTTTAATTAATTATTATAGCATAAAAAAAGTTTCAGTAATAAATGGGTTTACTACAATAATCCAGACAATAGGCTTGTTTATTATAATATTTCTTGGCTTTAAATTCTTTGGCAATGTAAACTATTTTGAAATGCCAAATGGGCTTAATGGAGTTTTGCAGGCAACTGCATTAATATTTTTTGCCTATATCGGATTTGAAAGCTTGGTTAAATTTGAAGAAGAAACTAAAAAACCAACGAAGGTTATTCCAAAAGCAATTATTTTAGTGGTTATTTTTACTTCAATAATTTACATTTTAGTTGCTATTGCTGCTGTTTCAACCTTGCCATGGCAGGAATTAAGCAAATCAAAAGCACCATTGGCAGATATTGCCTATAACTTATATGGAAAAAATGGGTTTTTAATATTGATGTTGATAGCTTTAACTGCCACCGCCAGCACGGTTTTAGTTGCTTTATTTACAACTTCCAGGATGATTTATGGAATGGCTGAAGAAAGAGGTTTGCCAAGAATATTTTATTTAGTTGATGATAAAACAAGGACGCCTTATATTGCTATTATTGCAGCAAGCTTGTTTGCAATGATATTTGTTTTAATAGAGGATATTAAGATTGTTGCAAGCATTACAAATATATTTTTATTTTTAACTTATGCTTTAGTTAATTTATCTTTAATTATTTTAAGATATAAAAA
>CAYITI010000024.1:0-7355 GCA_964366235.1 Candidatus Woesearchaeota archaeon | reverse complement strand
GGCATACGAGATGTAGCCGTGACTGGAGTTCAGTCGTGTGCTCTTCCGATCTTTTCTTTTTAAAAATCTTAAATGGATTAAACATTTTATGGTATCTGTCCATCTATCAGATTCAAAACATTCTGTACATCTTGAATCCATTTTCTTGCATTTGCAATTTGTATATTATTATTTCTCTGGCCTTTTGGAGGATTAAAAAACTGTTGCATCCTTCTTTGGCCTTGATTTAATAATTGATTTAAATTTCCCATTCTTATATTTTGAAAGTTAGCAGGCAATTGCAATGATATTTGGCTAATGTACCCCAAAGAATTACTCCAATTTTGCTTATGATTCAAATCATTATTCAATAAATTCAAACTTTGTAATGCTTGCTGTATAAGATGATGCCATTGTGCAGCTAAAGCTTGATTTTGTTGCTGAGCTTGAGGTTGGTTTTGCTGTGCTTGCTGCTGTGGATTGCCTCCAAGAACTCTTCTAAAAAATCCAGGTCTTTGTTGTGCTTGTGATTGCTGGTTCCTCGCAGTTATTAAATCATTTCTTGCAGTTTGCCTATTTGTAGCTGCTTTATTTATTTCTGTAATGTTCTCACTAACTGTTCTATGCGCCCATAAATATAATAGAAAACCAAATATTAACAATATTCCTACAGTCCCAAATGCACCAATATAAGCTGCAATTATAAGTATCCAACTTACAGTTGGAGTGGTAAAGATGGTTATTAATGAAACTCCAATAGCAAAGATTACTGCAGGCCCAGAGTTTTCCTCGCTTTTAAAAAAATTTAATAATTTTGCTCCATTAAACATGATACTAAATACTATTGCAAAAGCGATTAATATAGCCCAAACTGGATAATTATCTGAACCAATATTAATCTCATAACTAAATAAGTTACCTAACCCAGTAATCGGGTCGACTTGAAAAGCTAACCCAGTAATCTCGTTATTTTTAATTGTTAAATAATTTTTATTTATTAAGATAAATTCTGTAATTATCCAGCCAAAAAATAATATCAAAAATAAATAAAATATAGATTTTTTAAAACCTTTTTCATTGTTGATCATATAAATATCCCTCTTAAGATAATAAAGATAAACTATATATAAACTTTACTTTAACCATTTATATGACAAATTTAAAAGAATTGTTAAAAAATAAACTTTCAGAAGAAGAAATTCCAAGATCTTTTGATATTGTTGGAAATATTGCAATATTTTCAAAACTTCCAAATGAATTAAAAAAACAAAAATTAATCGCTGATGCTTTATTAAAATTAAATAAAAGTATTAAAACTGTTCTATTAAAAACTAAAAGTTTTTCGGGAAGATATAGATTGCCAAAATTTAAGATTTTAGCAGGCAAAAAAACAAAAGAAACTTTTTATAAAGAAAATAATTGCCAATTTAAATTAAATCTGGAAAAATGCTATTTTTCTCAAAGATTAGCAAATGAAAGATTAAGAATAGCAAGACAAGTTAAGTTTAATGAAACAATTTTAGTAATGTTCTCTGGCATTTCTGTTTACTCAATCGTGATTTCAAGAAATTCAAAAGCTAAAGAAATTTATTGTATTGAAATTAATCCAACAGCACATAAATATGCATTAGAAAATTTAAAATTAAACAAAATTAATAATATTAAATTGTTTAAAGGTGATGTTAAAAAAATACTTCCAAAAATCAAATTGAAATTTGACAGAATTGTGATGCCTGCTCCAAAAAATGCCGAAGAATATTTATCTTTGATTAAAAACAAAATAAAGAAAAGAACGATAATTCATTTCTATGATTTTTCTCAAGAAAATGAATTTCCACAAGCAAGCATAGATAAAATAAAAAAAGTTTTCAAAAAAATTAAAATATTAAAATCTGTAAAATGCGGAGCTTACTCCCCTTACACTTATAGGATATGCATAGATTTTCAAGTTTTATAGCCTAAAGCAACTATATACATTTCTTTGCTTTTCTTTTTAGAAGCTTCTGGTTTAGTTGATTTAACAAAAGAAAAGTTTTTCCTGACTAAATTTAAAAATTCATTAAATCTTTCACCTTGAAATATCTTGCATACGAAATTTCCTTTTGGTCTTAAAACTTCTTCTGCAATATTAAATGCAGCTAAACTTAATTCATAAGAGCGTTCTTCATCCAATAACTGGTTTCCAGAAGTATTTGGAGCTAAATCACTTAATACGACATCAAACTTACCTAGATTTTTAATCTTTTCAATAGTTTTTTCTTCTTTTATATCCCCTAAAATAAATCTAACATTTGGAATTTTAGAAATTTGTTTTATATCAACTCCAAAAGCACGTGCTTTTAATTGGTTAATAACTTGTAACCATGAACCAGGAAAACACCCCAAATCTAATACGTTGTTATTTTTTTTAATTATCCTGTATTTTTTATTTAAAAAAATTAATTTGTAAACACTTCTTTATAAATAACCTTCTTGTCTAGCTCTAGAAGAAAATTTATCAATCATATCTCTAATATTTGTTTTTTAACTTTAACTGCCGAAGGTGTGTCTCCGCCATGCCAGCTCATTTTTGGCCTTACTTTTATAGAATAAATTCTTTCGGAATTATCATCTAAAATTATTGCAGCACCTTTAACCTTTGGTAAATTATTCAAGTTAGACAATATACTCGAGGTTAAATAAGTTTGATTTATCATGTTTAAAGCCTCAATGTCAGGTTTAGCAGTAACCCTATGGCTTATAACGATATCACTTTGAGTTATAACATCTCTATGAATTTCGCCTGGTTGTTGTGTTGCAAGAACTAAACTAATCCCCGGCTGTCTTCCTTCCTTTATTAATTGCGTTAAAGCATCTGTTGCTGGAGTTTTTCCTTCTCTGGGTAAAAATTCATGGCCTTCATCAATAAAAATCCAGACTAAAGGAGTTTCAAGTTTTTCTTCTCTTTCTAAAGATAAATAATGTTGTCCATATTCAATTTCTTGAACCTCTTCTTGTTTTCTTGCAGTAACTCTTTCATTAAACATTTTTTTACTAACAATTCCAACGACTAAGCTTTTGATATTCCAATCATCATAAGCACTTAAATCCAATATACTTACCTTTCCTCCTTTAATTAATTCTTTTATTTCAAAACCTTCTACATCGAATAGTCCCCAATTTTTTACAGATTGAAATCTATTTTCTGTGGCATTTTTTGTTAATTGATCAAAAGAATTATCTTTTCTAATTTCAAAAATAATATCGTTTATATCGTAATCAAATTTTAATTTTGTTAAAATTTTCTCAATTAATATGCCAATATTATCTGTAATCTTAATTTGAAAAACATTGCACCAATCCTCTGCTGTTAATTCATTTGGTTTAATTGAAAAACTATAATCTACATTAATATTTTTTTCCTTATATTCTTGGAATTTTCCTTTTGGAATATAAACATTTACCTTTAAGCCCTTAGGCTCTAAACCCCACATTCTTAATTCATCTACCTGAGAAAAATTTGGATATTTCATGCTCCAGAAAATCCCCATTGTATCAAAAATCAAAACAGCTAAATTATTGCTTACATCTTCAGGCAAATTTGCAATTTCTTCGGCTATTACAGAAATTGAGTAACTTTTGCCGCTTCCCTTCTTTCCTGAAATTAGAATGGTATGAGATCTAGCAACATCAATTAAGATATTATTACTTAAAGAACTTGTTTGACCCATCTTGACATAACTTTTACCATAAAAAATTAATCCTTTATTTCCTAATTCTTTATGCTCTTTTTCATTTCTACCTATTATAATATCATATGGCATTTACAATCAAAAAATTTTTAAAGATATAAATCTTTTTATTATACATGATAAATCAAATTAAGACTGTTTTATTGCTTGGGGTATTAACCGGATTATTGTTGTTCTTAGGAAGCTTTTTTGGTAAAACAGGATTGACCGTTGCTATAATTTTTGTTATTTTAATGAATTCTATAACTTATTTCTTTTCACATAAAATTGCTTTATTTATGTATAAAGCCAAAGAAATAAAAAAATCACAATTGCCATGGCTTCATTCAATGATAAAGGAAATTGCAAAAGAAGCTGATATTCCCGAGCCAAAAGGTATTTACTTAATTCCCACAGAGCAGGCAAATGCGTTCTGTGCTGGCAGAGGACCAAATTATTATGTAGTTGCATGTACGCAAGGAATTTTAAATTTATTAACAAAAGAAGAGTTAAAAGGAGTTTTAGCTCATGAAATTAGTCATTCAAAAAACAGAGATGTTTTAGTTGCAACAATTGCAGCCACAATCGCAGGAGTTATTTCTTATTTAGCACAAATGGCACAATTTGCAGCTATATTTAGAGGGGGTAACAGAAATAATGAGCAAGGAAGCAACAATCTAATTGGTTTATTAGTTTTAGCAATATTAACACCAATAATTGCAATGATAATTCAATTAGCAATTTCAAGAAGCAGAGAGTATCTTGCAGATGAAACCGGAGCTAAGTTATTAAAAGATGGAAAGCCATTGGCAAGAGCATTAGAGAAAATTCATGCTTCAGTTAAAACAAATCCATTGCATTTTGGAAGTGAAGCTGCGTCATCATTATTCATCGCAAATCCATTTAAGGGTAATGCTTTGCTAAACTTATTTAGCACTCATCCTCCCGCCGACCAGAGAATTAAAAGATTAAACTCAATGAAATTTTAAATTAAATAATTTAATTCTTCTTTTTCAACTTTTAACATTTCACTTAAATCATTATTCTTAAAAATAGATTTCATATAAGGCAATTCTTTAACCAATTTCTTTTTAGATAAATGTAATCTAGGAGAAATTTTTTCTATAACTTGTTTTCTTTTTGCATTTTTTTGATTATTAATCCAAATTTTCAAGATTCTAGAATTTCTTTGATAATTAGCAGAGTTATTATTAACTTTTTTTTTACTTAAAGCAATTCCCAAACTCATTAATAAATTTTGATAATACATAAATCTCCAATATTGCTGTCTATTAATTCTTTTTCTGAATATATCTGCTTTGCTTAAGTGATAATAAGCTTTAGATAAATCTTCTTTAAAATATTCTTTAACTAAATTCTCATCTATCCATAAAAATATTTCATCTAAATTCTCTTTAGAATTCTCAAAAGCTTTTTTTAATTCTTCAATATTCTTAGTTTTAAAAATTGTTTTTAATATATTAAATATTGTTTCTTCTTTTTCACGCTCATCCAAATCAATTATATTATCCAATAATACTAAATCTAAATCATTTATTGCTGCTCTTGCATCACCTTTGCTTTTAATCGCAATCTGTTTAAGAAAGTTATCATCTAGTCTTATATTTTCTTTTTTAATGATATCTTTTAAGATTAATATTATTGTTAAAGCATCTAAACTAGCAAATTCTATTAATCTGCATTTTTTTCTTAATGCTGAAAATTTAGAGTTAAAAGGATCATTTGCAATTAGAACAATAGAATAACTGCTTCCCGGAAGTTCTTTAATTATCTCAGTTAATCCACCCCTATCCCGTGCATTAATTCCATCTACTTCATCAATTAAGACAATTTTTTCTTTTCCAAATAAACTTTTTTGTTTAATATTATTAACAACAACATTTTGTATTTGTTCTTTATTTCTAAGATCAGAAGCATTAATCTCAAGGATTTCATAACCCAATTCATTTGCTAAAGCATGGACACTTGAAGTTTTTCCTACCCCAACTTTACCATAAATTAAAACAGGTTTTTTATTTAAAACATATTTTTTTAATTCTTCTAATGGTTTTTCTTGACCCTTAATTTCTTTTAAAGTTCTTGGAATATATTTATTAATTAACATTTTTTAAGAATTTTACAATATTTTTATCGAATTTAACATAAACTTTGTTTACTTCATTCCATTCATAAGCAAGTTCTTGATTATGTTCATCTTTAAGCAAGACGTTATTAAAGAATTTATTTCCAAATAGGTTTTCTATAACTTTTCTTTCAATTAATAAAACAGGAAAATGAATTTTAAAATCATTTTTATTATAATTAAACTTTTTCTTAACTAAATCTAAAACTTTTTCATTATTCATCAATAATATATGGATTATTTCATGAATTAAAACAGCTGTTAAATACTTAAAATCTTTACTAAATTTTATTGTTAGAGGATGAGATATTGCTCTAAAACCTAAATGTTTTACTATAAAACAGGTTATATTCTCCTTAAATTTTAATCCAGCAATTTTTTTAATTTCTTTTATTATTTTACTCTCATTTTTTCTAAAATATTTTTCAAATTTTAATGTATTTATCTGCATTTCTAAAAATTGTTTATTGTCATAATTATTTCTTGACATATAAGTAAGAAGTTCATCATAAACCTGTGAATATTTAAAATTTATCTTCATTTTCTCCCCATAAAAGCCAAAAAAGATTCTAATTGCACAAAATCATCACTGCCCTCTACTAATCTAAATTCAAACTCACCGCATTTATCTATCAAATCTAATTTTTTATCATCATTAATATCTAAATTTAAAATTTCTTTTTGTATTTGTTTAATTATATCTAATCCAGATAAACCATTTTTCAACATTATATCAAGCAATTTATTTTTAGATTTTAAAAATTCACCATTTATCGCTAGTTTTATTATCTCTTTAATCTCTTTTGAATCAACATTTATAATTATTTCACTTACTATTTTTTCTGTTATCTCATTATTAATTGTAGCACAACTTTGCAATACATTTTCAACTCTTCTTAAATCACCTTCAGAAAACTCGTAGATTAATTCAATTACCCTATCATTAATTTTTAAATTTTCATTTTTGGCAATTCTTTTAATTATTGTTCTAACATCTTCTAAACCTAATGGTTTAAACCTAAAAATAGCACATCTACTTTGAATTGGTTCAATAATCTTACTTGAGTAATTACAGCTTAAAATAAATCTGCAATTTTCAGAATATTGTTCCATTGTTCTTCTTAAGGCATTCTGGGCATCTCTTGTTAATGCATCTGCTTCATCTAATAAAATTATCTTTGGAATATTTGTGCCTATTGGCTTGGTTCTTGCAAAATCTTTTATATTTTCTCTGATAACATCTATCCCTCTATCTGACGACGCATTGGTTTCTAAAAAATTTTGCTTCCAATTGTCTTTAAATAAGGTTCTAGCTATTAATAAAGCCAGGGTAGTTTTTCCAGTTCCCGGTGAACCTGAGAATAGCATATGTGGAATATTTTTTTGTTCGGTCATTGATTTAACTCTAGAAACAACTATATTTTGACCAACAACTTCATCAAAATTACTCGGACGATATTTTTCTATAAATAAATCATTCATTACTTAAGAAATAGATGTAATATTTATAAATTTATGTAAGG
>CAYITI010000023.1:0-7497 GCA_964366235.1 Candidatus Woesearchaeota archaeon | reverse complement strand
ATAATTCCAATAAGCGCTCAACATGATGTAAATATAAACATTTTAATAAAATCAATTAAGGATTTAATCAAGACACCAAAAAGAGACGAAGCTAAAAATCCCTTATTCTTTGTTGCTAGAAGTTTTGATATTAACAGGCCGGGAACTAAGTCAGAGGATTTAAAAGGTGGTGTTTTAGGCGGAGCATTAAAACAAGGTATACTAAAGTTAAATGATATAATAGAAATAAAACCTGGATTAAAAAAAGAATTTCAGGGTAAAACAGCATGGGAGCCAATATTTACAACTATAGAAAACCTAATGTCTGGCGGTTCAGAGGTAAAAGAACTTCATCCTGGCGGGAGTGTAGGAATATTAACTAAACTTGATCCAAGATTAATAAAAGCTGATTCATTAACAGGAAATATAGTAGGTTTAAAAGAAAAGCTCCCTCAAGTATTTTATGAATTAAATTTAAAGCAACATTTATTAAAAAGAGTTGTAGGAGCAAAAGATGATCTAGTAGTTGAGCCCATTAAAAAAGGCGAGATTATAATGTTAAATGTAAACTCTGCTGCTACTGTAGGAACTGTTGTAGAATTAAAAAAAGAGATGATACATGTTAAATTAAAAGTTCCTGTATGTGCTAATCTTGAAGATAGATTTACAATATCAAGGAGAATTGGAACAAGATGGAGATTAATTGGTTATGCTGAAATAGTAAAATGATCATTTTTTAAAATATTCTTTAAACTCTAAATTTTCTGGAATTGTCTTAGAATATTTATAATAATAACCTTCGATTAATATTTTATAAATAAATTCGCGCATTATTGAATCATATTTATATTTACTTTTTTTAAATGGCATATCATTTAGATTAATGATTCTATTCAAAGATTTATATGTTCGATCTCTCCTAAAATTTGGATAATAATTCCAATATAAATCACTATACCAGAAAGGGTTATATTCTGATATCTTTCTAATCTTATGAGAATGATGCATTTGTCTTGGAGCTGGAACTAGTATAATCTTATTTTTATTTTTTTTCAATTCATCATATAAAGAATCTGCTTGTTCCCTAAATATTTCAATTATTTTTTTATCTAGGCTTTGAGATTTTAGTGGTAAATCTGGATTAAAATTCATAAAATTTTATTAAACAAAAGATTAATAAATATAGCTTTAAAAATTATTATAAATGTTTAAAAATTTTGAAACGTCAAAAACAGAAATTATTGATATTACAAAAGCTTGGCTGGTAATTTCATTGGCATTTGCAATAGTTTTAACGCATAATAATTTGTTTTCTATAAAATTATTGTTTAATTTTTTATTAGCCGGATTAACTGTAGGCGTTGGTTTTTTACTTCATGAACTATCTCATAAAGTTTTAGCGCAGAAGTATGGTGCAACAGCAGAATTCAGGGCGTTTGACTACATGTTGGTATTAGCATTAGCAATGAGTTTTCTTGGATTTATATTTGCTGCTCCTGGTGCTGTTATGATATTAGGAAGAAATATCAATGTTAAAAGAAATGGTAAAATCTCTGCTGCTGGCCCAATAACAAATCTTATTTTAGCAATAATATTCTTTGCATTAATAAAATTAAATTTAAATCAAGGGGTAAATACAATTGGCCAATATGGATTTTTTATTAATTCTTGGTTAGCTTTGTTTAATATGATCCCTGTCTGGAATTTTGATGGAAAAAAGATATTTATCTGGAGCAAAGCAGTTTGGGGCATAATTGTTGGAATTTCTATGTTATTTGTATTTGTTATGAGTTAAATTTATAAATTTTTTTGAAGGTAAATTAATATGGATAAAAATAAGATTACAAGAGATAGAATTATAGGATTGGTAATTGATGAGTATTTAAGGCTTAAAAGTCTTAATGAAGATCACGATTTATTGAGATATGTAAGTGAAATTAATAATAATGGGTTTAATTTAGTCAAATCAAAAATCGAAGAATTTGTGGACAGATTTTCTGACGGCAGTTATGAAAAAGAGGCATATCCAAATAAGCAGGTGTTTAAAAATTATTATATAATGTTAAAAAGAATATCTGATATAATTGATAATTACAAGAATAAAAAATAATTTTGGACTCAATAAAATTTTTGTTTCATAAAAACAAAAAAGGCAGGGCTTTTCGAAACATTTAATAAACCTGATTGAATAAGGAACTATATGGCCAAATTTTTGGACACTATGGAAATAACTTCTGCTATACAAAGAATTCTGAAAAATGCAAAAGAAAGGGTTGTACTAATCAGCCCCTATATCGACTTTGATCAGCGATATAAGTTACTAATAAAAGAAAAAAATGATGAGCACGTCCCTGTCACACTTGTTTGGGGTAAAAATAAAAAACTATTTAAGAATTTCTAAGTCTTGCTATTTTAAATAACATCACTTTTAATTATTTTAGCAACTGAAGAAACTTTATCGTTATTATCCAGTTTAATTAATCTAACTCCCTGTGTGTTTCTCCCGACAACAGAGATTTGATTCGCAGAAATCCTAATTGTAATTCCTTTCTCAGTTATTATCATTATCTCTTCATCATTCAATACAGATTTAATTGCAACAACATCCTCATTTCTAGAATCTTCTTTTAAATATTTAGTTAAGATATTGGTCACGCCTTTCCCGCCCCTTCTAATTAATCTATATTGATTAATGCCTGTTCTTTTGCCATAACCATTGTTTGTTATAGTAAGTAATGTAGAAATTTCATTAATTTTTTCCATTCCAATAACTTCATCATCTTTATTCAATTTTATACCTCTTACTCCAATAGAGTTTCTTCCAACGATTGTAACATCTTTTTCATTGAATCTAGAAGCTAGCCCAAATTTAGTTCCAAGCATTATTTCATCATTTCCTGAAGTCAATATAACATTAACTAATTCATCTTTCTCAAGCAGTTTGATAGCAGTTAATCCAGAACTCCTTGGATTTTCATATTCATTCAATTTAGTTTTCTTTATAATTCCCTTCTTTGTAATAAATATCAAATAACTTTCATCAAATTTATTTATTGGCAAAACAACATTAAGTTTTTCATTTTCTCCTAGTTTAAGCAAATTAACAATTGCTTTTCCCCTTGAATAGCGTCCTTCTAAAGGCAATTCATAAGTTTTTAATTGGAAACATTTTCCTTTATTTGTAAAGAATAATAAATTATTTATGTTGCTTGTAATAAATAAATCTTTAACAATATCTTGTTCTTTGGTTTCTGCTGCAATTATTCCTTTACCCCCTCTTTTTTGCTGCCTATACTCATCTAAAGGGGTTTGTTTTATATATCCAGAATAAGTCATTGTAACGACAACATCTTCTTTCTGAATTAAATCCTCTGTTAAAACTTCATGGCCATTTTCCTCGATTAATGTTTTTCTATTATCTCCATATTTTTCCTTTAACTCATTTAATTCATTTTTCATAATTTCATAGATTTTATTTTCATTTGCAAGAATTTCTTTTAATTCTTTAATTAATTTTATTAGTTCATCATGCTCTTTTTGCATTTTACTTTGCTCTAAACTTGTCAATCTCTGCAATTTCATATCTAATATTGCTAATGCTTGCTCATTGCTCAAAGTAAAAGTAGAAATTAATTCTTGCTTGGCTTTCTCAACATTATTGCTTTGTTTAATTAATTTAACAACATCATCAATATTTTCTAAAGCTATTTTTAGTCCTTCTAAAATATGAGATCTTTTTTCTGCTTTATCTAATTCAAATCTATTCCTTTTTGTAATAACAATAAATCTGTGTTTTATAAAAGCATTAATTAATTCCTTTAAATTCATTATTTTTGGCTTGTTTTCGTCTAATGCAAGCATAATTATTCCAAAAGTAGTTTGTAATTGGGTATGCTGATATAATTGATTTAAAACAATTTCAGGATTTGCACTGGCTTTTAATTCAATAACTAATCTCATTCCTTTTCTATCACTTTCGTCTCTAATATCACTTATTCCTTCTATTTTTTTATCTTTAACTAAATCTGCAATATTTTCTATTAACAAAGTTTTATTAACTTGATAAGGAATTTCCTCTACAATAATTTTTCTTGTTTCAATTTTTGTTTTAGCTTTAACAATTATTTTCCCTCTTCCTGTTTTATAAGCCTCAATAACTCCTTGTTTTCCTGAAATAATTCCTCCTGTAGGAAAATCAGGACCATGAACTAAATTAATTAATTCCATAACATCAATTTCTTTATTTTCTATAAATAAATTTACTGCGTCTATTATTTCATTTATATTATGAGGAGGAATGTTTGTCGTCATTCCAACTGCTATTCCAGAACTTCCGTTTATTAATAAATTTGGAATTTTGCTTGGTAAGATAATTGGTTCTTTTAAACTTCCGTCGAAATTAGGTATGAAATCTACAACGTCCTTGTCTAAATCATATAAAAGTTCTTCTCCTATTTTTGATAAACGCGCTTCAGTATATCTCATTTGTGCAGGCTCTGCAAAATCTATACTTCCAAAATTTCCGTGCCCATTAACTAAAGGATATCTTAATGAAAAATCTTGGGTCATCCTAACTAATGAATCATAGATTGCAGCATCACCATGGGGATGGTATTTAAAACAATCTCCAACTATACGCGCAGATTTAACAAAGGGCTTATTATTAGTCAGACCCATTTCATGCATTGAATAAAGGATTCTTCTATGAACTGGCTTTAATCCATCTCTAACATCAGGAATGGCTCTAGCGGTTATAACAGACATAGCATAGTCTATATAACTAGACTTCATTTCTTCTTCAATTAATTTTGTTTGAATTTGCTCTGGCATTATTAAATATCTAAATTTGCCTCCTTAGCATGTTGTATTATAAATTCTCTTCTTGGTTCAACTTCTTCTCCCATTAAAATATTAAAAATACTATCTGCAAGAATAGCATCTTCAATTGTAATTTTCTTTAATGTTCTTGTTTCTGGTTCCATTACAGTCTCTCTAAGTTCATCCGCATCCATTTCACCAAGTCCCTTAAATCTTTGTATAACTACATCTTCTCCAATCTCTTTTAATTTTTCTTTTAGAGTATTTTCATCTCTAACATAAAATGAATTTTTTCCTTTAATAATCTTAAATAATGGTGGTTGTGCTATATACACATAACCATTTTCTATTAATTGTCTTGCGTGTCTATAAAAAAAAGTTAATAACAAACAAGATATATGATGTCCATCAACGTCCGCATCTGTAAGTATCAATATTTTATGATATCTTGCTTTATTTATATTGAATTCTTCTCCAACTCCAGCGCCTATCGCAGATATTAAGATAGTAATTTGTTCATTTCTCAACATCTTATCCAAACGAGCCTTTTCAACATTTAATATTTTACCCTTCAATGGAAGAATTGCTTGAAATTTTCTATCTCTTGCACTAATTCCCGTGCCTGCAGCAGAATCTCCCTCAACAATAAATAATTCTGCCTTGCTTGGATCTCTTTCCTGACAATCAGCCAATTTTCCAGGCAAACTTCCAGATTCTAAAACAGATTTTCTTCTGGCTAATTCTCTTGCTTTTCTCGCAGCTTCTCTTGCTCTTAATGCATCTAATGCTTTTGAGATAATTCCTTTAGCAACATTTGGATTTTCTTCTAAAAATGAGACTAAATTTTCGTAAACTATGCTATCAACTACCCCTTTAACTTCTAAATTACCAAGTTTAGTTTTTGTTTGCCCTTCAAATTGTGGCTCTGGAACTTTTAATGATATTATGCAAGTTAACCCTTCTCTAATATCATCTCCAGTTAATTTATCTTCATTTTTTTGCAAGTTTTTCTTCTTCAGATAATCATTAAATGCGCGGGTTAAAGCAGTATAAAATCCGACTAAATGAGTTCCCCCTTCAATTGTATTAATATTATTTACAAATGAAAAAACACTTCCTGAATAAGAATCATTATATTGAAAAGCAACTTCAACATTAATGTCTTTAACTTCTTTATTAAAATGGATAACTTCATTATGTAAAACTTTTTTATTTTTATTTAATTCTTCAACAAAGCTTTTTACCCCCCCTTCATAATAAAATTCATCTTCCCTGTTATTTATTTCATCTTTAATACTTAATTTTAAGCCTTTATTTAAAAAAGCTAATTCTTTTAATCTATTTGCTAAAATATCATAATCAAATTCTAATGTTGTAAAAATTGTTTTATCTGGCAAAAATGTAACTTTAGTTCCTGTCTCTTGTGATTCTCCAATAGTTTCTAATTGTGAAACTGTTTTTCCTTTTTCATATCTTTGCTTGTAAATTTTGCCATCTCTTTTAATTTCAACTTCTAAATATTCACTTAATGCATTTGTAACAGAAATGCCAACACCATGCAATCCACCTGAAACTTTATATGTTTTTTTATCAAATTTTCCACCCGCATGTAACATTGTCATTACAACTTCGACGGCAGGTTTATTTTCCTCAGGATGAATGTCTACGGGTATACCACGTCCATTATCTTCAATGGTAATAGAGTTATCTGCATGAATAATAACTTTAATATTATTGCAATAACCTTCTAATGCTTCATCAACCCCATTATCTAATGCTTCTTTAACTAAATGATGTAAACCTTTAACAGATGTATCTCCAATATACATTGGAGCTCTTTTTCTGACTGCTTCTAAATCCTTTAATACAACAATGTTTTCAGCTTTATACTCTTGTTTCATTTTCCCCTTGAAGATTATTTAAGATTATTATTAAAAAACATTCTAAACTTTAAAAAGCTTTTTACATTAAAACTGTAAAATTTTAAGTTTTTAAGCCTTATATCATAAAAATAGAAAATTTTAATAGAAAGGCTTATAAAGAAAATTTTAAGTTTTTGAAAAGAAGTTTAAATTAAGCTTTATTATGGTCTAGCAACATTATCCCACCAAATATCATAGAAGAATTAAAGTGGAAAGAAGGACAAGAATTAGAAGCAGAAATTAAAGAAAGTAAACTGATTGTTAAAAAAAGTTAATTTTTTTGTTCAAAATTCCAGACGTTTACTTTACAGCTCACCAAAAAGTTTAAATAGTAGATTTCTTTTAAAATAGTAAATAAATTACTAAATTATAAGAAAAATGCAACTAAGCAAATTAGAAAATTTAGTGTACGAGGAACTTAGAAAGAACAATCTTTTTTTATTCAAAATTAAGGACTTATGCTTATTATTAAAAATAAATAAAATAAAAGCTTATAATATTATAAAATCATTAAAAAAGAAAAATATTATTAAAAAATTTAAAAGTTATTTTGTTTTTAATGATGTTAATGATTTTGTTATAGGACAAAATTTAAATTATCCTTCTTATTTATCATTTTGGTCAGCACTAAGTTATTATGGGTTTAGTGATCAAATGCCAAAAAGAATATTTTATGCAACAACTAAATATTCTAGAGAAATAAATAATTTTAAATATATTACATTAT
This sequence comes from Candidatus Woesearchaeota archaeon, assembly GCA_964366235.1. Taxonomy (GTDB): domain Archaea; phylum Nanobdellota; class Nanobdellia; order SCGC-AAA011-G17; family GW2011-AR20; genus GW2011-AR20. Next base: position 51 of record CAYITI010000023.1, on the reverse strand, counting down.
CAAAAGATAAATTTTTTGGATATACTCAAATTGGTGATATGATAATTTCTG
>CAYITI010000022.1:0-7808 GCA_964366235.1 Candidatus Woesearchaeota archaeon | reverse complement strand
ATAGTAGTAATTTTGATTTTTATATTATTATTCATATTTTTAGTTTATTTGGCTTTAACAGGAGTTTTGAAAAATGTCATTAAATAAAAAAGGAATTGAATGGGAAACTGTCAGCAAATTTATATTTGCTTTAATTGTAATTGCTTTATTATGGGTCTTAATTGTAGGTTTGGGAGATTTTTTATATGGGACCGGAAATAAGGCAGCCTGCCAAAATTGGGTTTACAGAAACAGCGTTACCGCAATAAAGGAAATTGCAGAAGATTTAGAAAACTCTCCATGCGTTACAACTGAAGAAACAATTAAAAGTTTTAAAAATGAAAATGAACTCTATGAAAAATTAGCCAAAAATATGTATGATTGCTGGGATCAATACGGCAAGGGAGAAATTGATTTTTATTCTGATATAGGATGGATTGATAAAGAATTATATTGCAGAATTTGCAGCGAGATAAAATTTGAAGAGAATATTAAAAATAATCTAAAAGAAATTGATGTTGATAATTTTGAAATTTATTTGAATAACCATAATCCCCCAAACCATAAAGAAACTTATTCTGATTTTTTTACTAAAAGTGAAAATTCAAAAATAGATTTTGGCGAGGGAAAAATTTCTCTCGATAATAGCATTTATACAATGTTTACTGCATATAAAGGAGGGGATTATAGCAAAGAAGGATTTTTTGATAAACTGATTTTAACACCTTTGGCACTTTTTGTAGGCAGTTCCCAAATTCCAGGAGCAGGAAAAATACCAAAAGCTTTAGGGGGGTTAGTGAAATATAATAAAGTTGTTGAAATTCCAGGAGTTACACAGGGCATTGCACAAACAGTTAAAGGAGGATCAGTTACAGGATTAGCTATTTTATATATTGGTGTCGCTGGAGCTACTTTTTTAACAGATCAAAGTGTTTTATACCCTTCCTTAATCTTATTGCCTTCAGACAGCCCAAATATAAATGAATGTGATGCAGGAATTTATTATAATCCTGAAAAGAAACCATTAGAGGCTATTTTAAAAAACTAAACTAAAAGTTTAAATATTAACTTAATTAATAAGATTTATGTCAAAAAAAGGTGAACTTGGTTGGGAAGAAATAGCTAAAATTCTTCTTGTTTTGGTTTTTTTGATTATAATGATTGCAATAGCATTTCTTTTCAGGGATAAACTTGTTAATCTTATCGAAGGAATAAAATCCATATTGAGATTTGGTTAAAATGAATAAAAAAGCTGATTTTGCATGGACATTAACTAAGATATTGCTGATTCTAATTGTCGTTGTAATGGTTTTAATTGGAGGGGGCAGGCTAGCTTGGGATGCCGGCAAATCGGCATTAAATATTTTTGGCTTAATTAATATTACAGAAGCAGACTATTCTAAATTGAATGCAGAATCTAAATCCCACTTTGAAGTTTTAATTAAAGATATTAAATTATGTAAAAACTCTAAAGATAGTAATTGTTTATGTCCTGTATCATTAAAAAGTTTCGATAAAATTAATAATATTGAAATAAATAACAAAGAAATTAAATTAATTAATGTCAAAGATGATAATAAAATAACGATGAATAAGTATGAACTACAAGATTTTAATTGCTATTATGATAAGAATCAATTACAAACAGAAAATCCTTTAATCATAAGCTTTGATGATGAATTGCCAAGAATTAAAAAAACTAATATTAATATTGATTTTCTAGCAAAAGATGTTAATTTTGATAAAAATCCTTATATCTATAAATCAAGCAAAATGTGTTTAACATCCAAAGATTTTGACATAAATAAACTAAATGCGTGTAAAATTAATTAACAGAAAAGCTTATATAATAAAATATTAAATCAAATAAAGAGGGATAAATATGAAATTAAATAAGAGAGGTGCTGAACTTTCTATAAATGTTATTATTATATCAATTTTAGTCATTCTTGTCTTGGTCATTGTAGCAGCATTTTTCACAGGCGGATCAGCTAAATTATTTTCTGCTGTTAAAGATATTTTTTCAGGCACCACTGCAGGCACTGATAGAGCGTTAGCAGAACAAAATTGTCAGTTATACTGCAGCCAATCTTCAAGCTTACAAAATCCATCAAATTCAGCTTATTGTACTAAATTTTTCAAGATAGATGCAGACGGTGATGGAGAAGCTGATTATACTAAAGAAGGAGACATAAAAGTTTACAAGAAATATTACTGCGGTTCCGGTAATTCAAACGGACCAGATAATTTAGGAATCTCTTGTGCAGACAAGCAAGAACAGCAAATCCTCTGTTAATTTTTCTCTTTTAAAATGAATAAAAATGGAATGGAATTAGGAATTCAAACAATTATTATTCTAATACTTGCTGTTTTGATTCTTATTGTTCTTGTAATTGCTTTTAGATCGCAAATCTCTAGTTTGTTTAACAGTTTTGCAAATCTGATATCTAGCGCAAATTCAAGTGTTAGTAATTTACCTGGAATAGGAAAATGAATGATAAAGGCGTACAAACAACAACAGTCTTAGTAGTTTTTGGGCTCATAATTGGTGTTATTTTTTCTATAATTTTATTGGATCTATCTGGGAAATTTATTTCTACAGGAACATCAGAAAAAAATCTAAATTCTTTTTATTTTGCTAAATTAGCAGAAGATTTATTAAAAATGAATGATGGCGATAAAATTAATTCAACATTTTTAACATCTAAAAATAAGGCTTTATTAGCCTTTAACAAAGAAATTGAAGCAGTAAAAATTGATGAATTAAATGCATGCATTGATTATGAATTATCCCAAGATATAAAAAAGCCTGTCAAATGCAGGGATAAAAACTGCTTATGCAATTGCAACTCTGATTTAAGCTTAATTGAAAATGAATTAACAATAGATTGTGAAGCAACAGAAATAGTATGTATTCCTGCACCAATAAATATTAACCCTGCCAATTCATGTAAAACTTTTATATTATATGATAAAGAAGAAAAACAATACAATTTAGAAACAAAAAAAGAAAAAGAAGCTTTCTTTATAGAGATAACATCAAAAACATTATAAATTAACTTCCTATAATTAATTTATGCATAAAAAAGGAGATTCATCATTAGAAAAAATAATTATTAGCGCATTTTATCTTATACTTGCAGTAATTACTTATTTTATTATAAATAATGTTGTTTCTGAAAAATCGTTTTTTGAAGATTATTCTGTTAGAGAATTAGGATTAACTATAGATACTTTGCATATTTCTCCAGGAAATCTAAAAATAGAATATAAAGATTTAGATGGCATCAATTTTAAAGTTAAAGAAAATTCTATTGAAGTCAAATCTTTAGATAAGAATATCCCAAAAATCTATCTTTTTACCAAAGATAAAAATTACAACGAACTGAATTATAATTTTGCATTTACAAATAATATATTGCAAATTGTTAAAGAGCAAAATAAAATTAATTTAATATCAACTGAACAAATTGAGTCTAGCAAAGATGCTGAATCCAGCAAACGAGGGTGATTATGATTATTGATAAAAAATCGCAATTTCATACAACTGAAGAACTTATAATTTGGCTGCCTAGAATAATTGTAATAGCTGTTATAGCAGGAATAGTTTTTTTCTTAATTACTATGCCAATAAAACAAAATTTTCAAATTGATAAATTACAACAAGGTATATTAATGCAAAGATTTGTTTACAGTGAAAATTGCTTGGCATATAAAGAAAATGATAGAATTTATCCGGGAATTATTGACTCAAATAAATTTAATGACCAAAATTTAAGAAACTGTTTTCAAGCAAATAACAATGTTGGCATTAGACTAAATCTAATTACAAATGAAGTAAATACCGTTAATTTAAATGACAGATTGACAGAGAAATTTGATTTTTGTTTTGATAAAAAACATTTTACCTGCAGCAATTATAATTACTATGTTTTAATCAATGATAATAATGAAATTAAAACAGGATTATTAAATATTAATATGATAAAAATAAAATGAAAAAAGGAGAAAGTGCATTAACCTTTGTATTTTCATTGATTTTTTTAGCTGTAATATTATCAATATTTTATGTTTTATTTTTATTGTCTTCTGCAAATAGAACAAATTATGTAATAAATGAAGTTAACCTTGGCAATGTTAATATTAATCTGATAAATTATTTAAGAACACCGATTACAGACAATAAAAAAATCTTTGACTTAATTCTTGAATCTTATTATATCAATAATTATGAAGATTTGGAAAAAATAACAAATAATATCTTTAATAAAATTTATAATGCTGATAAATGCCCATTATGGAGAATTACGGGAGAGATTAATAATGAAAGATTCTTTGATTATGAATCAGAATTTGATATTAAAAAATATACTTTAAATCCCGGTCCAAGAAATATCATTCATATATTTACAGATAAATCTCTGATAACAAGAACTTCTTCCTTAAACTTGATTATTCCTGATCCAAATAAAAAATTAAAGATAACTTTAAAAGAGGGGTGCATAAATGAATAAAAAAGCGATATTCATGCCAATGTTTTCATTTTTTGTATTACTCATTTTAACTTATGGCTATTATCAATTAATAATAAATGAATCTCAGGATAAATACAAGTTGATTGGCTTAAACCAAGCAGAGATTATTAAATCTTATGATAAAGGGGAAGAGTATTTGTTTAATGCAGAAAATGCTGTTAAATATGCTTCTTATAAATCAATAGATGATTTTTCAAAAACATCAGTCGTTTTAGAGAAATGCAACAATCTATGGAAATTTAACTCGGATTGCGAGCCAAATTTAGAAAAAACTTTCTTAGAATTATTTAAATCAGATTTACAGGATTATGGATATAATGCCAAGGAAATAAAAATTCAAGATAACTCCATCATTGTAATTTTAGATAATTTCAATTATCAAAAAGAACTGTCAAAATTTAAATTAGAATATAATTTGCCTGTAAAAATTAAACAAGAATTAGCCATTGATTTAAACAAATTAAATAAATTAAAAGAAAAAATAAAAAAATGCGCACAAGATGGAAAAGATTTAAATACTTGCACTGATGAAAAAACTAAAGTCGAAGGGGATATTATCACTTTTACTATAGAAAATAATAAAGATATCTTGATTTACACAGATAAACTGGAAACAAAAAAACCAATTTTTGTTTTTAAAATAAACAATAAAGATAATGGAATAAGAGCAGAGGTATTTTAATGATAGGATTAACTTATGAACAAATAATAGAAAAAATCCAAAAAGAGAAGGAAATTAGTTTAACTGAAATAGAGCTTAAAATTAAAAATAAATTAAAAGAATTAAGTGATTTAATAAGCAAAGAAGGAGCAGCTTATATTGTTGCCAATGAACTTGGCGTTAAGGTTTATGAAGATTTCGGCAAAAAAACATTAAAGATTAACCAATTAATTTCAGGAATTGGCTCATTAAATATCGTTGGCAAGGTTGTAGATGTTTATGAAATTCGAGATTTTAATACGAAGAATAGAAAAGGGAGAGTGGCTAGTTTTTTAATCGGAGATGAAACGGGTACGGCAAGAGCTGTTTTATGGGATATAAATCATATAAAAGAAATTGAAAACGGGAATATTGTAAAAGACAAGGTAATCAAGATAAAGAATGCTTATGTTAAGGAAAATAATGGATTTAAGGAAATTCATTTAGGAAATAGAGCAAGTATCGATTTAAATCCTGAAGAAAAGATAGACGATGTTAAAATAGGATATGCTAGAGAAGTTATAAAAAAACAAATTAAAGATTTGATTGCTGGAGAATTTGCCGGCATTTCTGGAACTATTGTGCAGGTATTTGAGCCTAGATTTTATGAGGCATGTGCTGAATGCGGGAAAAAAGTTAATAATGAAACTTTAAAATGCGAACTGCATCAAAATAGCCTGACAACTAAAAATCCAATATTTAATTTTTATCTGGATGATGGAACAGATACTATAAGATTAGTTGCTTTTAGGGAGAATGTTTCTAAATTAATTACAAATATTAATGAAATTAGAGAAAATCCAGCATTATTTGAAGAAAGCCGGGGAAATTTGCTTGGATCACAATTTATGTTTACGGGCAAAGTTACAAAGAATGAAATGTTCGATAGAAAAGAATTTATTATCAATTCGATGGAACAAATAGACATAGAAGAGGCTGCACAAGAATTAGTGGAAGAAATTGATATGAAATGATGTTTAAAACTCATTTGATTTTTTCTTTGTTAATTGCTTTGTTAATTTTTAATTATTTTAAATTAAATCCTATTTTATTTATTTTAATATTGGTTTTATCTGGAAGCTTGCCTGATATAGATCATGCTAAAAGCAAGATTGGAAGAAAATTATTTTTAATATCATGGCTAGTTAATTTGTTTTTCGGCCATAGAAAATTAATTCATAGCGTTTGGTTTGCTACTTTATTCTCTTTTTTAATAAAATTAGGTTTTGGAAACTACTGGATTCCTTTTTTTATTGGTTATTTAAGCCATTTATTCTCAGATGCTTTAACAAAACAGGGAATTTATTTTTTTTATCCGATTAAATTTAAAATTTCTGGATTTATTACAACAAATGGATTTATTGAGAAGGTGTTTTTATTTATTTTAATAATCTTGAATGTTTATTATATCATAATTATTTTAAGATAATTTCAGTAAAATAGTTCTGCAGCTCTTCTTTCTAAATTATCTGAGTAAAATGTCCAAATATTTTTTATTTTTATATCATTAATTATTTTTGTTGAGTCTGCTAAAATAACTTCTTGGATTCCATTAAATTCTACTATTATATCCCCACCAGACCCGACATTTACTAGTTTTAATTCTATATTAGAAATTTTTATAACATCTCCAACATGTATTCCATTAATCATAGGTTCATCTACAATAGGTCTTTTTAATCTTGCACCTTTTATATCTTCACACGCACTTATTACGAATAATGCTAGAACTAAAAATGCACTTAAGTAAACTATTTTTTTATTAATATTTATCATCTAAAAATATTATAACAATAGGATATATATATATCATACTATAAAATATATATTATAAAATAATGGTTATTTCCCAACTGTCCAAGTGACAACCGCACTGGTGAGATTTATAAATAAGTTTATCTTTATTAATTAAGCCAAACAAATTAGCTGAAATAAAAACCGACAAGGAAGCTGATTCTAATGTTTGAGATGAAATAAAAAGCGAGAAGCAAAAGGAGGGTAAAATGGCAAATAGACCAATTAAAAAATTTAAATCTGGAAATATAGAAGCCGCAATATGGGCTAATGAAAAAGAGTTTAATGGTGGCTTAGTTGAATTTAAAACTGTTTCTTTAAACAGAAGTTACAAGAAGAAAGGGGAAGAAATTTGGAGAAATGAGATTATTAATCTGAGAAAGGGAGACATCCCTAAAATTATGCTCGTTCTGCAAAAAGCACAGGAAGAATTATTACTAAATCAAGAGAAAAATGAAGAAGAGGAAGGTGAATAAAATGGCAGAAAAAAAAGAATTCAAGATTACAGATTTACCGGGTGTTGGAGCAGCTACAGCCGAAAAACTAGAAGAAGCCGGCTTTAACACTTTAATGTCAATAGCAGTTGCAAGTCCTGCTGATATGATTGAAATTGCGGGTGTAACAGAAGCTACTGCTAGAAAAATAATCAATGTTGCCCGAAATAAATTAGATATGGGCTTTAAAACAGGTTTAGAAGCTTTAGAAGAAAGAAAAAGTATAACAAAAATAACTACAAATAGCAAAGCTTTAGATTCTTTATTTGGCGGCGGAATAGAAACCAATGCAATTACAGAATGTTA
>CAYITI010000021.1:0-7867 GCA_964366235.1 Candidatus Woesearchaeota archaeon | reverse complement strand
TCTTTCTAAGCATTAAAAATAATGTAAATTTAATGGGAATCTGGTTTTTAGTTCCATTGACATTTTCAATTTTTATTATTTATTTATTTTTTTATTGTTTTTTGCATGAAAACAAAAAATTAAATTATCTTTCAGTATTATTTTATCTAACTTCAATCTTTGCCTATCCATTTGTAACTGTGCTAATAACATTAATATTGTTTTTTTATGTAATTATCTATAAAAATTTTAATAAATATTATTTAATATTTGTTTCATTGTTAATCTTAGCAATTTTATTTTTATTCAGAACTAATTTTTACAGGTTTTTTAGAAGCTTGATATTTAAATATGGATGGACAGGAATTTTTGAATTTGAATATTCTGTATTTGCAATGTATGGAATAATTGCATTCATTTTTGCTTTAATTGGAGTTTTTTATATTTACAGGAAAAAATTAAATAAAATTTTTATTATCTGGCCATTAATTTGTTTGATGCCTGTAATTATGTATTCTCTGCTAAATTTTACAGTATTATTACCTTATCAAAGAGCTTTTTTTTATTTATTAATCGGATTAGCCCCATTATCAGCTGTAGGAATATACTTTTTATTGGAAAAAATATATTATCTTATTTTAAAATATGATAAAACTTTGGCTGTATTTTCTATTATCTTTTTAACAAGCTTAATTTTTGTAAATCAATTCAATAATTATTATAAAATAGATGATCAAAGATTTTTGCCGCTGCATTTTATCAATGAAGATGATTACAATGCTTTATCATGGATAAAGGAAAATTATGGAAAAAACAATTTGATAATGAGCAACTTATTTACAGCTTTTGGTATTTATCCCATAACCCAGAATTATGTTTTAGCAATGCCTTTGTCAAATTTAAAGGGGGGAGATGAAAAATTAGTGAGTGAATTTTATATCTCTGATTGCAAAAGAAAAAAAGAAATCATTGAAAAAAATGAAGTTAATTTAGTTTATAATTATAATAAGATTAACTGCGATTTTTTAAAAGAAGTTTACAGTAAAAATGTTTATATTTACAAAATAATATGGGATTAATTAAAAATTATAAAACATTGATTTAGAGAAATATTATTTTTACATAAAATTCAAATATTTCTTGAATCTATCAAAAACTACCAAAAGATTTATATATCAATTGATATATAATATTCTTTATGGAATCAGAACTTTTAAAAAACCCATTTGTAAGATCACCTACTTTAGATACTGTTCTAATGGTAGAAATATGTATTGAAAAACACAGTGGGGATTACAATAGAACTGAATTGTGGAAGAGTTTACCTAGAAAAATTATGTGGCAAACTTTTCTGGTGATTCTAGAATATTTGCAGAGCATTAACAAAATCGCTTTTGATAAAGAGGGAAAAATTGCTTATATATGGAACCCAAATCTTGCGAATATTCTTAGAAAAAGAAAGGAGATTAAATTATGATTAAAGCTTCAAAAGTAGTATTTATTTCACAAGAACTAGAAGACAACTTTAACTTGCTTAAACCAGAGGACCCAATAAAAAAGGCAATTACTAGAGCAATTCAAGATTTGAAACAAAATGCTTTCTCGGGAATACAAGTACCAAAAAAACTATTTCCAAAGGAATATATAAAAAAATATGGAATAACAAACCTGTGAAATATGATCTTCCAAGAGGCTGGAGACTGCTATATACAATAACAGCAGACAACGAAGTTGAATTAATCTCAGCTATACTAGAATGGTTTAATCATAAAGATTATGAAAGAAGATTTAGATATTAATTAAAATGCTTACCAAATATTTGTTTTTCAATTTTAGTATCGAAATTTGTTTATTTCTAAGATAAGATTAACTGCGATTTTTTAAAAGAAGTTTACAGTAAAAATGTTTATATTTACAAAATAATATGAACTTAAAAATTGATTAAAGATTATTATCAAAAATGATAATTATATAATATCAAATTTTAGAAAGATTTATAAACTTAAAAAACACATTTTAATTATGGTAAAATCATTTAATGTATATGAAAGTTTAAGAAGATATGCCGTATTTGATACGAAAATCCTTAATTACTTCCTTAATAAAAGTCAGGGCTATGCGAATTTATTTAGATATAGGCTAAAAAAGAATTTTAAACTATTTAAGATAGAGAAGAATAAATATACATTTTATAATGATCCTTTCTTAATAGCATCTCGAATAATTTGGCCGTCTTATATCTCTTGTTGGAGCGCACTCAGTTTTCATAAAATGACCGAGCAAATACCACAAACAGTGCAAGTCATTACCGTTAAAAATAAAAAACAAATTAAATTTTTATACACGAAAATACAATTTATTAAAATAAAAAAGGAAAATTTTTTTGGTTTTGAAAAAGTTGATTATAGTAATTTTGAGATATTTATATCAGACAAAGAAAAAACATTAATAGACTGCCTTTTATTAAAGGAAGTTTCTTTTTCAGAGATTAAATATATTCTAAATGAAAATATAAAAATTTTAAATGTTAATAAAATTATAAGATATCTAAAAATCATAAATAATTCTTCATTAACAAAAAGATTCGGTTTTTTATTGGAAAATTTAGGTTATGATACATATAAAAGATTAAAGAATAATATTGATTTAACGTATACCCTGCTAAATTATTCAAAACCCAATGAAGGCAAAAAAGATAGAAAATGGAGATTAATACTAAATGATCAAATTAGAAGAACTTGAAAAAATCTCTAACTTTAAGAGATTAAGTATAAAAAATACAGAAAGAGATTATTTACTGGAATTGCTTTTATTTGTTATATATAAATATGTTGGCAGAAAATTAGTTTTTAAAGGTGGAACAGCGTTATACAAGTTACATGGTTTAAATAGATTTAGCGAAGATTTAGATTTTACCTTAATCGATTCAAAGTTGGATTTACAAAAACTATTAAAAAATGTTATTTCTGATTTAAGAAATATTAATGTTCATGCAAAAATAAAGGAATTTGATGATTATAAAAATCAAAAAAATATAAAATTGGAGATAAAAGGACCTTTATATAAAGGCAATAAAGATGATTTATCTTTAATCACGATTAATATAAGCTTAAGGGAAAAACCTATGTATGAAGCTGAACATAAACAAATTTTTTCTCAATATACTGAAATTACCTCTTTTGATGTTTTTGTAATGAATTTGAATGAAATTTTTGCAGATAAAATAAGATGCATTTTTGTGAGAGATAAAGCCCGTGATGTGTATGATGCTTGGTTTTTACTAAAAAAAGAAGTTCAAATTGACATTAATATTATAACTAAGAAATTGAGGTTATCCAATAAAGAATACAATAAAGAGGAATTAATTTCCAAAATTGAAGAAAAAAGAAAAGATTGGGAACTAGATCTAAAGAGAGTAATTATAGGAGAATTGCCAAAATTTGAGGGTGTTTTAAAAGAGATTAAAAGTGCATTATCATGAATCTTCTTAAGAAATTAATAAAAAATAATTTAGTATTGTTGTCATCCTCTATATTTGAAAAAATAGTTTTTTTCTTTTTAACTATTTTTATTGCAAGAATTTTAGGCGTTGAAGATTATGGTAAATGGGGATTTGTCTTGTCTTTTACATCATTATTTGTAATATTTACTGATATTGGACTAAACAGATTTTTAGTCAGGGATATTTCCAGAAATAAAAAGAAAATTAAAATTTATTTAACCAATATTTTAGCGATAAAATTTATTCTATCATTAACAACTTTTATTATAATAATCTTTATATCTAATTTAATCAATATTTCTAAAGATCAAATTTTAGCAGTTTACCTGATTGCTTTTTCTTTCTTATTTAGTTCTATTGCTGGTGCTTTTAGCTCTATTTTTATTGCATATGAAAAAATGGAATTTAACGCTTTATCGAAGATTATTCATGTTGCCTTATTAGGCATTTCATATGTTCTTGTTTTATTATTAGATTATGGAATAATTGGTTTAGCAGTTGCAACATTATTTGTAAATCTTGCTTCTTTGATTTATAATTTTATTATACTTAAGAAATATTTCTTTAAGAAAATTTTTAACAGAATTAGATTTAACTTATGGAAAAATTTAATAAAAAATGCAATTCCTTTCGGTTTAATAACAGTTTTTTCAATTATTTATTTTAAAATTGATATTGTTATGCTTTCTTTAATCTTGAAAGATGACTCTGCTGTTGGATTATACAATGCAGCTTCTAGACTAATTTTTAACTTAATGTTTTTGCCAATAATATTATCGCAGACATTATTTCCGATTATGTCTAGATATTTTAAAAAATCCAGTAAATTGAGATTAATATTAAAAAATTCATCTATATTTATTTTTTTAATAAGTTTAATTATTAGCTCAATTTTAATCTTGTTTGCAGATAAGATCATATTATTAATTTATGGCGATAAATTTTTAGAAGCTGCAATTTCTTTAAGGATATTGAGCTTATTTTATCTAATCTGGTCGTTAAATGCAATATTAAAAACATATTTAAGCTCTATAGATAAACAGAAAACAATCCTTTATGTAATGTTATTTGGAGCAATTTTAAATATTTTGCTAAATCTTTACTTTATTCCGAAATTTAGTTTTATTGGAGCAAGTATAACAACCTTTATTTCAGAAATAGTTACTTTAATAATATTATTTTTTTATGTTAGAAATTTAAATAAAAATGTTCAAAGATAAATTAATCTTAGGAATCTTTAAGTTTAAAGAATATCTTAGAGATTACATTATTTATTATAAGATTATTGATAAAATAAATAAATTTAATTTTATTAGGAATACTGATAAAGAGATTAAAAAATATTATGAAAAATGTGAATTATATTTACCCAAAGATTCCAAATGGAGACATTTTAGATTTTTTTTGCAAGATGGCAGGGTAATTAAGATAAGAGACCAAATAAGAGATGTTAAAGCATTAAGAAAATATCTTTTAAAATATTTGCCAACAGATGTATCTTATTCGACATCTACATGGTTGAATCCTAGAAAAATTAGTTATAAACCAAATAATAAATCCAACATTTCCGAACATTTATTCTTATATAATGATTTAATTTTTGATATAGATAGCGAGGATTTAGAAATTTCTAGAAAATATGCAATTTATTTAATAGAGACTATGACTAAAAAACATTACAAAATAAGATCAATAATATTTAGCGGCTCTAAGGGATTTCATGTAGAGATTGAAGATAAATATGATAAAAATAAAATAATAAACAATCCTATTGAAAGAGAACAATATTATAAAAATAAAAGAAAACAATTACTTGATGAATTAATTACTTATGACAAAAAATTTGAGAGAATTATAGATAAAAGCACTACATTAAATACCCGTGCAATAATTAGATTGCCAAATACAATAAATTCTAGAACAGGCTATGTTTGCACTGAAATAACATATGAACAACTCAAAAGACCTATAACTGATTTATTAAATGAAATAATTTTAATAAAAAATGTTCCTAAAAAAAGAATAGGGGAAGATAAAGAGATAAAAACTATCAAGAATCTTAGATTATTTTTAGGTAATAAATACAAATTACATTATGATTATAATGCTTATTTTATTAGCAATGAAGTTTCTAGTTTAAAAAATAGATTTGTTGTTTTTTTACGTTATCATCACTATTTGCTTCCAGAAGTCATTAAAAACATAAAATTTTTACAGGAAAAATTTAATTTGACTGATTTTTATTTATTTAAAACAAATCGTAAAGAAGAATATTTTGCAATGTGCTTAAAGACTGTTCAAAAAGAAAGATTAAAGAAAATAGTTAAAGAATCTTTGGCCGTAAATAAGGAAATAATTAATGATTTTAAACCACAATTTTTAAGAATATCCTCGAAATTTGATGATAATAAAAATATTGTTGAGAATGCACCAATTTATATAAAAATTATTAAAACAGAGGATAAAATAAATTATGATAGCTTTGTAAGCAATCAACATCTGAATTTTTTACAGGATTATGGTGTTAAAACTTATAATTATAAAAAAATACATGGCAATGATAAACCTTCAATTTATTATGATAAAATAAAAAACGGAAAAATTTTTAATAAAGAGAAAGTTATTTATAATCTAAATATATTAAAATAATTGTCTAGTGATCCATTTGGAGATGAAAAATTTCAGATATAATTTTAGAAAGATGAATTATCTAGACTAAATTCATCTTTCATAAATTTCTTTTTTCATTAAAGTAATAAATTTATTAACATTAAATTTTTTAGCCTGTATTTGACAATTTTCTTTATATTTACTCGGATTTTTAGAGATTTCTTTTACAGCATTTATAATTTTATTAATATCAAAATCTACCAATTTACCAACCTTATAATTAACTGTTTCTTTATAACCCCCTTCATTAACAGCTACTACTGGTTTACCTGCTGACATTGCTTCTAAAACCGTTATTCCAAGATCTTCATTCATAGCAGTTGTAATAAAAGCCTTGCAAGTTCCATACAATTCTTCTAATTTTTTTTGTGAAACTTCACCTAAATACTTAATATTTTTTGGTAAAATTTTAAAAATTCTTCTATAATATTCTTCAGCATGATCACCTTTCATATAACCACCGACAATTACTAATTTTTCATCTGGAATATTCTTAAAAACTTCAATCTGTGCTTCTATTCTCTTATGCGGATAAATCCTGTTAACACTTAACCAAAAATTTCCATATTCCTTAAATTTATATCTCTTAATTGCAGAATAAACTACTTTTGAGTCTCTATTATGATATTTTCTAATCCTTTTTTTTACATTTATTGAATTCGTAACTATTTTATTGACATATTTTAACTGTTTTTCTAAAAAATACTTGTGAATTTTAACCCAAATCATAAAAGGGATAATTTTTTTCCACGAAGCTATTTTCTTAAAATGTTTATAAGAATCATAAAACATTCTTACAGGAGTGTGCATATAATATATATTTGGCTGATGATTTTTAACTGCAAAAATAACCCAGTTGCCACTTAATATATAAAGGTCATAATTTGGAAATTTACATTTATAAAATTTTAAAGAAGCATGAATTTGTTTTAATCCAGGATATTGTATGCAATTGCCTAGACTTATTACCTTAATTCCTTTATAATTTAATCTTTTAAGGTTTTTTTTATTCACTTCTGTTGTTATTATATCAGCCTTTAATCCTTTTGCTAATTCTAGGGCTAATCTTTCCCCCCCTCCAATACTTCCAAAAAAATCATGAAATATTGCAATTTTCATCTTTTTAACCCCAGAATACTTAAAAAGAAGCTTGAAAAAATGCTTTGGACTCCTATGATAAGTAATGTTAATGCAAAAATAGCTGTCCTTAATTCATATAAACTTCCAAAATCAGAATTAATCCATTCCAATAATATTTTAAAATTTAAGATAAATCCGAGAAATAAAATCAAAAATCCAAATAATATTCCGCGTTCTAAATTAAATATTTTATTAATTAAATTAATAATCCTATCTTTTTCATTCAAATAATTAACTGCATAAGTTTTTGCATACAGCCATAATAGAATTATCTGATAACCTATTATTGTAAATAAACTTCCAACGATCATTGGATGGATGTCTAGATTAATATTGAATAATTTTATTGGCCCATTAAGCAAAATTAACATTATAATAAAACCGAATAAAAATAAAAACAATCCCGGAATTAAAAATAGATAATTTGGGCTGTAAAGCAACATAAACCTTAAGTGCCTCCAGCCATCTTTGAATGAATTTAATTTAGATTCACCCTTTCTAGGATAATAATTAACTGGAACTTCCTTAATTTTTAATTTATTTTTAGCTGCTTTGATTAACATTTCTAGATCGGAA
>CAYITI010000020.1:0-7894 GCA_964366235.1 Candidatus Woesearchaeota archaeon | reverse complement strand
TTTCAAATACAAATTTTTTAATTTTTGAAGCTATTCTAGATTTTAATTTATTTTTTTTACCATAGAATTCATAAGATTCCCATGTTCTGTATAATAATTCTTTTATTTCAGATAATTCTTCTATTGAGGGAGGTTTATAATCTTTATTTTTTATATCCCCCCTTGCTATTTCAAAATTATGAAAATCTATTTTAGGCATTTTTTCTTTAACATCTTCTATCAGTTTTGATATATTTTTTATGTTCTTGTTAGTAATTGTTGTTGTTATTTTTATAATCAAATTTTTATAATCATTTTTTAATAAAGACAATTTGTTATAAGTTTCTATTACTTTTTCATAATTTCCCCTAACTCCCCTAATTTCATCATGAATATCTTTAGTTCCATCCAATGATAAATTTATAGATAGAACTGTATTAAAATTACATTCCAACATTTCTTTTACTTTATTGTATATTTTCTCAGGTAATAATCCATTAGTTGGTATTGTAAAAAATTTTGGTTTATTATTTATATTAAAAACTCTGTATATTTCAACTATATCTTCTCTTAAAAAAGGCTCTCCACCAGATAAAGCCATTTCGGGTATTTTATTAAATTCTTTGGATAATTTTTTTATTTCTTCTAGCGTTAATTCTTTTACATTTTTATTAAGATTTTTCCAATAAAAGCAGTGATTGCATTTAGAATTACATTTAGATGTAATAAAAAATATTAAGAATATTGGAGATTTTAATCTTTCCTTCATAAATGAATAATAAATATTTTTTAGCATTTTTTTAGACCTCTTGCAGCACCAAAACACCACACTAATTTTGATATGAATATTATAGGGATTGTATACCAATATTTGAGATATTCTCTATTTTCTATAAAGAATATTCTAAATGTTTTATTTAAAGCAACAAAAGGTGAGAAAAGAATTAGTGATAGTTTATTTATGAATATCTTTGGTGGTGTGTTAAGAAGATCAGAATATTCTAACCTCACATTAATCGAATTTTTTGCCCATTCTAAATCATGTCCAATAAGTGACATAAATGATTCTCTTTTTGGATAATGGTATACTTTTGCAGCGGGTTCAAAAAATAGGTTATAATTTAATCTTTTTATTTTCATTACAAAATCTAAATCTTCTCCTGTGACTAATTTTTCATTAAACTTTCCTACACTTAAGGCTAAATCTTTTGTAACACATAAATTTATCGTAGCAATATTTATTTTATTATTATTTTGTTTTCCCTTTGGGGACAATGTATAAAAATGTGAGATATTATCACACAATGTCCAGAAATTTTTATTATCAAAATCAACAGATCCACCAATTATTTTTATATTATCTTTTTGATGTTTTAATAGGTTTTCTAACCATTCTTTGTCAGCAATACAATCCGCATCTATAAATACAAGTATTTCCCCCTTGGCATTGTCTATCCCTATATTTCTTGCTTCTGCAGGGTTCTTTTTTTCTTTTGTTTCTATGAATCTTACTTTTTTATCTTCTTTTACCAAATGGTACTTATCTTTACCAATAACTATAATTTCTGCATCTATTGGAATCTGTGTTTTTATTGAATTTATTGTTTTATCGATTATTGGAGAATGCAGATTTGGAATTATAATAGATATCTTTATCATATAATACCCCCCCTTCACCTAATTAGAACTGTATTTAAACATTACTAATAATAATATTTTGGAAAAACAGAATATATAATTAAATTACAAAAAGCTTAAGTAATTTGTCTTTTGGATTTAAAAGAGAAGAATGAAGACCCTCCTTATTTTTCCACAAACAAAGACACACTATGGATTGCCAAATTATCCTCCTTTGGGGTTGGCTTATTTAGCTGGAATGCTAAAAAAAGAGAATAAGGATTATGATGTTTTGGATTTAAGATTATATTCTGATTGGAAAAATATTTTAATTAAAAAATTAAAAGAAAATTATGAATTAGTGGGTATTACTTGTACGACATTTGATTTTAACAGTTCTAAAGAATTAGCAAGAATTATAAAAGAAAATTCTAAATCAAAAGTAATACTTGGTGGTCCACATCCAACACTAATAAGAAAAGAGATATTAAATAATAAGGATTTTGATTTTGGGATTATTGGTGAAGGAGAATACACCATAATAGAATTATTAAATGCATTAGAATCTAAATCTCTTTTAAAACAAATAAATGGTTTAGTATATAGAAAAGAAGGCTCTTTAATTGAAAATAATCCAAGACCATTGATTGAAAATTTAGATTCATTGCCATTTCCAGAATATGAAAAATTTGATTTAAAAAGGTACCATGGAGATACAAGTATGATGGGTATTATAAAAAGGAGAACAATAATGCCTTTATTATCAAGTCGTGGGTGTCCCTTTGGTTGTATTTATTGTAGTATTGGATTAATCATGGGAAAAAAATTTAGAGCAAGAAGCCCAGAAAATATAATTGCAGAAATAAAACATTTAAAACAAAAATATAATGCAGGAATCATCGATTTTTTAGATGATAATTTTACTTTAGATATTAATAGATCAAAAGAAATTTGTAAATTAATGATAAAAGAAAATATTAAGATTAAATGGGGGCTTCCTAATGGAATAAGAGTTGATAAATTAGATGATGAACTGGTTTTATTAATGAAAAAAGCGGGATGTCATGAAATATCATTAGGGATAGAAAGTGTTGATAATGAAATATTAAAAGAATTAAAAAAAGGGACAACATTAGAAACCATAGAAAATGCTATTAAAATTCTAAGGAAAAATAAAATACCTATAAGGGCATTCTTTTTAATTGGTTCTCCTAAAGGGACAAAACAAGAAGTTTTAAATGCACTAACTTTTGCAATTAATAACAACCTAAATGAATCAATATGGAGTATGCTTGTTCCATATCCTTCAACAGAATTTAATAAATGGGTAGATAAAAACCATCTTTGGATAGTAGATAATCCTGAAGAGAAAATAATAAATTATGCAGATACTGGTATTGGATATATAGGATCTTTATATGAAACCACCGAGTTTTCAGCAAAAGAAAAAGAAAAAGTTTATGAATATGTTACAAAAACATGGGATAAATATGAATTGGATAGAAGTATTAAAAAAAAATTAATTAGAAAAATAAAAGACTACCCTCCCCTATACAGATTTACTAAAAAAATAAGGGATGCAATAAAAAAATGAAATCAATATTACATTTAACCGATAAATATCTTCCATTAACAAATACATTTACATATGATGAAGTAAAATATTTAAAACTCTTTAAACCAATATTTTTGGTTTCAAAAATAGAGAATTTAGAGGTATTCCCCTTTCCAAGAAAACAAATTTACAAAATTCATTATTTTTTAATAAAAAATAAATTTTATTATATAAACTCAAAAATCAAAGAAAAAACATTAAACATAATAAGACTTTTATTAGATCCAATATTATGGCCAATTGTTAAAATAAAATTAAGAAAAATAATAAAAGAAAACAACGTAAAACTAATTCATTGTCATTGGGGAACAAATGCACCGGGATTTCTCAAAATAAAAGAGTACTTTAAACTCCCAATGGTAACTTTTTTTTATGGACACGATGTATCTATTGTTCAAAAAAGTAGGAAAAAATCTTTTTATAAATGCTTATTTAAAAAAGGAGATTTATTTTTGACAGAAAGTAGATTTTTAGGGGATAAATTAATAAAAATGGGCTGTCCTGAAAATAAACTGATTATATTAAGGCAGGGTATCGATCTAAACGATTTTAGATTTAATCCAAAAAAATTAAAAAAAGGAGAGAAAATAAAAATATTAACTGTTGGAAGATTCACAGAAATGAAAGGGATTGAATATGCAGTACAAGCCTTTGCTGAATCTTGTAAAAAACATTCAAATATTGAGCTAAGATTAATGGGGGATGGGGAGTTAAGACCAAAAATAGAATCCCTTATTGATAATTTAAAAATAAGAAACAAAGTAGTAATGTTAGGTATGCAGCCCTATAATAAATTAGTTGAAGAAATGTTGGGTTGTCATATATTTATGCTTCCGAGTGTAACATCATCTAATGGGGATACAGAAGGTCAGGGAACCGTTTTTTTACAAGCGCAGGCGATAGGGGTACCTGTAGTCTCAACGTTGCATAATGGAATCCCAGAAGCAGTAATAAACGGCAAATCAGGGTTTTTGGTACCTGAAAGAGATTATATTGCTCTTAGTAGTAAGCTTAATTATTTAATTGAAAATCCTGAAACATGGTTTAAGATGGGGCAAATAGGGAGAAAAAATATTGAAGAAAATTTTGAAGTAAAAAAACAAACAAAAAAATTAGAGGAAATATACCAAAAATTGATTAACAATGAAACCAAATAATAAAATATCATTTTTGAAGCCGAAAGTACCAAAGCTTGAGGAAATAGCTACTGATCTTAATTATGTTTTTGATAAAGCATGGTTATCAAATGATGGAAAATTTTTAAGAGAATTTGAAAAAGAAGTATCAAATTATATAGGAACAGATTCTTTGGCAGTGGCTAATGGAACATTAGGATTAATTCTTGCAGAAAAAGCATTAGAACTAAAAGGGAAAGTTATTGTTCCAAGTTTTACATTTTCAGCAACTGCGCATTCATTAGTGTGGAATAATCTAAAACCTGTCTTTGTTGATATAAATAAAGAGACTTATAACATAACATCAGAAGAAATTGAAAAAGCATTAGAAAAAAATAAAAATGTTTCTGCAATTTTAGCAGTTCATGTATTTGGAAATCCTTGTGACATTTATTCTTTAGAAAAATTATCTAAAAAATATAAATTAAAATTAATTTTTGATTCTTCACATGCATTTGGAGCATATTATGATAATAAATCAATAGGCAATTTTGGAGATATAGAAGTGTTTAGTACTCATGCAACTAAAATGGTTATGACTGGTGAAGGGGGGATTATTTCAAGTAGGAATAAAGATATAATTTCCAAAATTAAACAATTAAGAAACTTTGGTTTCTCAGAAGAGGATATAGGACACCAAGATACAGAAATATGCGGTACTAATGCAAAAATGCAAGAATTTTCAGCAATACTTGGTTTATGGAGTATTAAACAAATAAATGAAAATATAAAAAATAGAGAATTATTAGCTGAAAGATATTTAAAAAATCTTGAAGGAATTAATGGGATATTTTTCCAGAAAACAATTCCAAACACTAAAAGAATTTATCAGTTTTTTAGTATACTTATTGGTAAAGATTTTGGTTTAAATAGGGATAATTTAGCTTATAGATTAGAGTATGATGGTATTGAAACAAAAAAATACTTTTATCTACCACTGCATAAAAATACATATTATAAAAAAGATAATAATTGTGTTCTTAGTAATACAGAATTTGTTTCTGATAATATTTTATGCTTGCCTTTTTATTCACATATGACAATTGAAGAAGTTGATATTGTTTGTGGTAGTATCAAAAAAATTTACAATAAATGTAAAACAAGAAAATGATCAAATTATTGCCAAATACAGGAGAAAGAATTATTCCCGAATATTATCTCAGAAGTAAAGAAGAATATCTTGTATACTTACGACATTTATTTGCATACGAATTTGCAAAGACTAAATTATCAAAAGAAAATTATGTTTTAGAAATAGGATGTGGAGAAGGTTATGGTACAAATATATTATCTCAACAAGTGTCTAATATCATAGGTTTGGATGTTTGTGAAGATACAATTGGATATGCTTCAGAAAAATATAAATCAAACAATCTTCTTTTTGAGAAATATGATGGAATAAAACTTCCATATCCTGATGAAACATTTGATGTAGTTATTTCTTTTCAAGTAATAGAGCATATTCCGGATGATTTAAATTATATTTCAGAGATTTATAGAGTTTTAAAAAAAGGAGGAATATTTATTTGTACAACGGTTAATAAAAATGGTGAAAAACTAAGCACCCCTTTTCATGTAAGAGAATATCACCCACATGATTTAGAAAATATTCTAAAAACTAAATTTTCAGATGTTCTTTTGTGGGGTATTCGTGGAGATATAGAAATACAAAAAATAGAAGAAAAAAGGATAAAAAGAGGAATAATCAGAACATCTTTTGATATTTTTAAGAAATTTATTCCAAAACCTATAAAACGCATAATAAGAAATCTAAAATACTCAAATAAAGATTTTACTAATAAATATAATTCTAAAAATTATTATATAATAACAGAAGATATTGAAAATTGCAGTTTAGACTTGTTGGGAATTTGTAAAAAATAATTGTTTGCATAACTTATTTAAATGGTTTAGTTTCTTTTTTAGTATGGAAGATACCAAAGATTCCTTAAAGATAATAGCAAAAGGAGCAATTATTGTATTATTTGGAATAATCTTTTCAAAAATAATTACTTTTATTTATAGAATTGTTATTGCAAGAATCGGACCAGAAGAATATGGTACATTCTCTATTGCTCTTGCGGTATTTGGGTTTGTTACTGCAATTTCAATAATGGGGTTAAATGATGGAGTTTTAAGATTTGTTCCGCATTACAGGACCCTTTCAAAAAATAGCATTGTAAGAAAAATCATATTTTTTTGTTTAGGAGTTACTTTTTGTTTAGGTTTATTTTTTTCTATCATTTTATTTTATTTTTCAGAAAGTATATCTATTAATATTTTTCATAATCCTGAATTAAGTTTATTATTAAAATTAATTTCTTTAGCAATACCTTTTAATATAATAAATAATATTCTTTTTTCTGTATTTACAGCATTTAAACAGGTAAAATATGAAGTTTATTTAAAAAATGTTACTGAAACGTCCAATAGGCTCATATTAACATTTGTTTTGGTTTATCTTGTTGGAAGGGGTATATTTGGCATATCTATTGCATATATAATTCCCATATTCATAACCTCTGCAATTTCTTTATATCTTTTAATTAAAAATATCTTGCCTTCTAAAACAAACTTTTTAGATGTTTTTTCTAAAAGAGAGATTTTTTTCTACTCATTCCCCCTTCTACTCTCAACATTTATGTTTATGTTTTTGTCATGGACGGATATACTTATGTTGGGTTATTTTATGCCTTCAAGAGAAGTAGGTATATATAATTCTGCCCTCCCAACAGCACAATTACTTTACATAATACCTTATGCTTTTTCAATACTTTTTTTACCGGTATTATCAGAACTTTTTGCAAAATCAAAAATAAATAATTTTAAAGAAATATATCAAATAAGTAATAAATGGATACTTATGATAAATCTATTAATCTTTTCTTTATTTATTTTATTTTCAAAAGGGATATTATATTACACATTTGGTAAGGAGTATAGTGTTGGTAGCACTATCTTTGTTATACTTTCTGTAGGATTTTTTATCAATTATACCTTAATCAACTCACATATAATATTAAGAGTAATTAAAAAAACAAAAATGTTATTTTGGAATTCTGTAGTTGTTGCAATTCTAAATGTTTTTTTGAATCTTATATTAATCCCCATTTATGGTGGAATTGGAGCAGCAATAGCAACAAGCTCTTCTTTCCTTCTTTTAACTCTTCTTGTAGTTATACAATCTTTTTATATATTAAAAATTCCACCATTTACTTCAAAATGGATAAATATAACAATTGCAGCAATATTTTCTTCTTTAATTATCATTTTTTTAAAATATTTTTTCTTTAGAGAAATTAATTTTATCAATACACTTTTTTTAATAACCCTTTTCTTTTTTGTTTATGTTATTTTTTTATACATCTCTAAATCTTTCCAAGAAGAGGATTTTTTTATATTAAAAGAGATTAAAGAAAAAATAAAAAAGACTATTTATCAGAAATGAATTTCTTTAATTATTAAGAATTTTTTTATAAAGTATAGATAATCTCTTAGCAATTTTATT
>CAYITI010000019.1:0-8055 GCA_964366235.1 Candidatus Woesearchaeota archaeon | reverse complement strand
GAATAGATGATTTTATTAATTTTTATAATCAACATAAGAAAACTTCTATAGCTGTTTATGATTTTAATGATAAGAGCAAGGTTGCAAATAGATTTGGAGTAGTAGAATTAGATAAAAATAAAAGAGTTATAAGTTTTGAAGAAAAACCAAGTAATCCAAAAACAAGTTTAGCATCAACATTATGTTATATTCTTCCTCGTAATTATTTACATCATTTAGGCAAAGAATTATTTAAGGAAGATGCAGGGGAATTAATAGCCCATTTAGTTGATAATGGCGAAGTATATGGTTTTGATTTTAAGGGTAAGTGGTTTGATGTTGGAACTTATGAAGATTTAGATAGAGCAAGAATAGAATTTTAATTAGTTTTATAAGATTTTCTTTATTTTTTAAGATTTATGAGCCCTGGAAATAGAATTAGATTATACCTCAATTATATTTTTAGAAAAAATCAAAATGGATTAACCTTGGATGATATTTTTGAACAAGTAATAGAAACAGAAGGAACAAGAAGATACCATTCAGATTGGTCTGAACAACAAATTAAGGATTCTGTCTCTTATGATATTTTTAATGGAATGGCTTTTCTGGGAAAATCTAAGAAAGAACAACATTATCTAGACAAGCATGAAGAAAATAGTTATAATCCTATAAAATGGAGATTTAGAAATGGTAAATATTATTTAATAAAAATTATTGAAAAGAAATACTTTAATAATGAGAAATTAATTCAAGATATAAAAGAAGACAAATTTCCTAGTTGGTTTAAACAGGTACCAGAACTAGTAATTAATAAAATCTTTAAAGAAAAAGGCAAAAGTGGATTGAGCTATGAGGAACTTTTAGAAGAATACAAAAAATATTTCAAATTTGAAGATACGAATGATACAAAATCACAAGAATTTATTGATTATTTTTCAGAATCTTCATTATTTGAAACAATGTGTTTTAAAACCAAACCTTTAATTGAGCAGTATTGTCTAGATAAAATTGATCAAAAATCCGATGTTCCAAGAATGTACTCAAAATTTTATGATTGGATTTATATAGACAAAAAATATTATCCATTTAAAAGAGAAGAGTTGACAGAAGAAACAATCAACGCAAATTTGAGACAATCAATAAGAAATACTTTAGCAGGGCAATTGGGAAAAAACGCAGTTAAAAATAATTTAACAAATTTTGAATATTTGAGAGAATTTGCATTTGCGATGGCAAACATAACAAAACTTGGAATTGATGAAAAATATTTGGAATATTTAAAAAAATTTTAATCTTCCTCCAGATTTTCTATAATTGCTGCAAATGCTGGCCTTGTTATGAATACGCCAATCGATATTCCTAAAATTGTTGTTAAAGCAAATCCAGTAAATAAACCAGCACCAGCCCAGAATAATGGGATCATTGAAGCTACCCCTATTGCATAAGCTACGAATATTATAAAGAATGCTTTTTTAATCTGTTCTTTTAAACTTATATTTTCCTTTCTTTTTTTACTCGAGACTATTTCATCAGATATGACAATTTGAGCATCTACACCCGTACCAACAGTAGCTATAATTCCAGCGATAGCAGCTAAATCAACATTATATTTAATTAAAGCAAATATTCCGAGTATAATTAAAATTTCTGACATTGAGGTCAAAATCAGTGGTAAAGAAATTTTTAAACTTCTATACCTAATAAATATTACAATTGAGACTGCTAATATAGAAAATAATATAATTGAAATTGCGTTTCTAGTAAATGCTTCTCCTAAAGTTGGGCTTATTGTATCAATTTTTACAACATTCAATTTCGTTGGCAGACTGCCTGTTATTAGTATGGTCTGCAGTTTATTCATATTTTTTGTTGCATCTTTAATTGCATCATCTCTATTCTTCCCAATGCCTGGCCCAGAAATTGAAATGTCCATTGCTACTTGACCTTTTAAACTTGTACTTATTTGTAAGCTATCGACTAGTTTATCATCCAAATAAAGATCCAAAGGTTTGCTTAAATAATTGCCACTTGAAGTTAGATTAGCATCTAATTTTGAAGTAATTTCAGCATGTCTTTTAGCAGCATCTTGGCCTAGTTTTATCGCAAAATCAAAAACGCATTGATAATTATTATCTGTTTGATCACATTGCCTTATCCCGGAACAAGTTCCATCTTCCCTGCAGACAAAAGTAACATCTTTCTTTCCTCCAATAAAAACAGTTTCATTTCCAATTTTGGCTTCAAATTTACCCTGACTAGCTATTAAATCTTTAACTTCTTCTTTTGAAGCTCCAGCTATTTCAACAATAATAAATGTATTGCCACTTAAATCATTACTCTGTTTTATTCTTAAATCGCTTAATCCATAGACATTTAAGCGATTTTCCATTGTGCTAATTAAATCTTTAGTATCTTGATCAGAAATCTTTTCTTCTGGTTGCAATACTACCCTAGTTCCTCCTTGCAAATCTAAACCGCGTCTTATATTGCTAGAATGAACTTTTTCAACAGTTAATCCTAAATTTTCACTTTTTAACATTACATACTCATCTTTAGTTGTTGTGATTCTTACTACTTCTGTTTCGTTGATACTGTCTAATATTTTTACATAATCTTCTATATTATTAACATCTTTAGAATTTACGGATTTTATAATTTCACGGGAAGTTAATTGTGTACTTGGATCAAATGTAATTCCTGCTAAACTCGCACTAGAATTTTTTTCAACAGCTTTAATTGCAACACCTTCTGCATCAAATTTAGGGTTAATTGATATTATGCTTACTATGATCCAGAATAATAAAAATAGTACCCTGAATCTTAGATATTTTTTAAAGTTCATGTTATATTCTTCTTTTTACAATAGTGTATTAATATGCCAGCATTTCCAAAATAAGTTGCAATAATATCAAATATCAATGCAATTGTAATTATTAAGAAAATTTGTTTTAGTTCTGGCGGGATAGCAATAAAATAACCGACTAATAAAGCAGAAATAGCTGCAAATGTCATTGTTAAACCTGTTTTAATAGAATGTTTTAATCTTTCATAAAATGGCCCTTCTTCTCTTCTTTTTAGTAATTTTGTTGTAAGCAAAACATCTGTATCAATTGAATAACCAATAACAAGCAAAAATGCAACAATTCCAGCTGCTGATAATTTAATCCCAATTAAATCAATGACTACTAATGCCGCTAGTATATCTGTTAATGCAGCAGAAATTACAGCTATACTAGGAATAAAAGTTCTAAATGAGATGAATACAACAATTGACATAGAAATAAAAGCAAATAATAATGCAATTAATAATCCTTTATAAAAATCTTTTCCAAATTGGGCACTTGTTACACCAGGGTCATACTCATTTTTGCTATTAAAGTCGATCTCAATTTTTTTTGATAATAAATCTCTTAATTCCGGTTCTGTAACATCAGCCACTTCAATAATCAATCCAATTTGTTTTCCTGTATTCAAATCAGTTAATGCTCTAATAGAAAAATCATTTACATTTTCCTTTAAATAATTCTTAATATCGCCTAAATTTAAACTTTCTTTATAAATTGTAGCAGAGACGCCTCCTTTTAGGGATATATCTTTTTCAATAACCTCTCCTGTTGTAAAATAGTTATATCCAAGAAATATTACACTGAATAATAATATTGAGTAAGAAATAATAATTAATTTCTTATAATTCTTTTCATAAAAACTTTCAAGAGACATTAAGATTTTCCTACTTTAAAGCTTTAAAAACTTTTTTATATACTTATCTCATCAAATTATTATGATAATCATATTAAGGTTAAATCATAGAATATTTCGTGACAAAAGAATTACCAGCCATGTTGCTTTAACTGCCCGTGCTTTCTTAGCTGATAAAATTTATTATTCTGGCGAGAAAGACAATAATCTTGAACAAAGCATCAATAAAGTTAGTAAGCAATTTGGAGGAAATTTTACAATTGAATATTGTGATGATCCGGTGAAATTTGTTAAAGATAATAAAAATAAATTTACAGTTATTCATTTAACCTGTTATGGTGTAAATGCTGAAAAAAACATTGAAAAACTAAAAACTAAAAACCTATTAGTGATCGTTGGTGGAGAAAAAGTTGAACCTGTTTATTATAAAATATCAGATTATAATCTATCTGTAACTAAACAGCCAATTTCTGAGGTTTCTGCTTTAGCTGTATTTTTACATCTGTTAAATAACGGAAAAGAATTAAGTTATGAATTTAAAGATGCTAAAATGAAAATTCTTGAAAACAAAGATGCAAAAACAGTTGTGCGTTTAGATTGATACTTCTTTAAAGTAGTTTAAGATAGAAAGATTTATAAATTAATTATTTTCAATTGAATCTTTATTAAATATAGATAAAATGAAAATATTCCAATTAAGATATGATGAAAATGTAATTGAAGTTTTACATAATTTACATAAAGATTACCAAAATACAAAGGCATTTCCAATTAGCTCAATTGACTCTAATTACGATCGTCCTGTAAAAGATAGCAATACTTATTTTAGAAATGCATTTGGAAACTATTATAATAAACTCATCGATAAAACTGTTTTCCCAATAACTCCTGCAGAAAGTGAACAAGCATTAGAAAAAGAACTTTTAGTTGACTCTTATGAGACTTATGAAGATTTGGGATTAATAATTTTTATTAAAAAAGAAAATGTCAATTTATCCAATCCTGAACTATATCAACATATAATTGATCAGGTTAAATCTAATTATAAAAAAATAGATATAAGTACACCATTTATAATTTCTGGATTAATGGATGTTATTAAAAATCTTAAATATGAATATGGTTTAAGACTAGACCTTAATGAATTTACTAGAATCTATAATATTGATGGAATATTTAATGAAAAAAATCTGGATTCTCACTCAACTTATCTGGGTATAAATTATCTATCTTTTGAATCAGATAACCGAGATTTAAAAATAACAGGATTTCCAAGTGAATCTGGTGCTGGAGAAGAAAAAAGAAGAATATATTTTCCAAAACCACAAAGTAGAAGTGGAATTTTTAGAGTTGGTCGCAGCAGAATGTTTGGAACAACTTTAGACATTCTTACTGTTAATTCTGATTTGGGATCCCACAGTGATTTTGGTAGAATGCATTTGATAAGGAAATGATTCTTTTGTTAACAGATATCAAATTCGCATATCTATCTCTTTAAACCAATAATTTTTATTTAAACAGTAAATAATCTATTATCTTTAACTAAAAAAACTCCTATTCTTGCACCAGCATCTAACCAACCATGGGCATAATTTAAAGCAGCAAATGCTGTTACTATATCATCTTTTTCCTCAAAATAATGAGCATCTTTATAATAACTTTCAATCATATTTAAGAAATCGTTTTTAATACTTTCATTAAACTTTGACTTAGATAATTTAGCTTTTTCTATAGCTTCTTTAGTAGTATTATAATACTTTTCAAGTTTTTCTTTTGTAATTTTGTTCATTTTATTATACTTTTTAATTTATACAAATGTTTAAATATTTTTTCTATTTTTGAATGAGATAAAATGAAATTTACAGAAAAAGAGTTAGAAATTTTGGGTAAGTATATCTCCAATCCAAATGGAAATGTTTTCGTGGTTAATCTACCAGGAAACATAACAGGAGCTTTATTTGCTAGATACAGTAGAGCAGAAACAGGTTTAAAAGAAACTTTGTTAAAAGAGTTTTTAGATGAATCAGGGAATCTAAAAATAGGCCATGCAGATGAATTGATTGAAAGAATTTTGATTCAATTTGGAGATGATTCAGTTGGTGAACAAGAAGCAGTTCATTTATCTTTAGAACAAATTTCCAATTTAGCAACTAAAAAAATTGAAGACAAAAGAATAGGTGGATCGCCAATAGAACAATCCTCGAGATATGTTTTTTATGATAAAAAAGATGAATTTGGTCAATTTAAATATTTAAGGGAAAAGAAGATTATAGAATCAAAATTTGCAGATGATTATATAAAAACAATGGACTTTATCTTTCAAACTTATTCTGATTCAGTTGAACCAATGCAAAAACATTTTATGAAAATGAAAGATATATCAGAAGCAGAATATTCAATAAAACCAAACGATAATAAAAAATATAAATTATCTGAATTAATTAATGAAAAAGAAATTAAAGCTTTTCAAAGAACATATAAATTTGATATAAGGACAAAAGCTTGTGATACCATAAGATGTTTACTTCCCGCATCTACGTTAACTAATGTTGGAATTCTTGGTCTTGGTAGATTTTATCAGCATTTACTTACGGCCCTTTATTCTGATGAATTAAGTGAGATGAATGATCTAGCATTCCAAATCCATAAAGAACTTAATAAATCAATACCAAAATATGTAGGGCGTGCATCACAAAGTGATTATCTGATTCAAACTAGGAAAAATATGATTTCTCTTACAAGAAAATTATTAGAAAATTTACAACCAACAAAAGAAGAAAATGTCGTTTTATTACAAAATAACCCTGATGATTATTTAGATAGTCTAGTTGCACAAACGCTTTATGAATATTCTCAACATCCTTTGAAGCAATTAAGAAGTTTTGTTAAAAATTTAGATGAAGAAAAGAAAAAAGAAATTATCTTTACTTATACTGGTGATAGAAAAAATAGAAGAGATAGACCCGGCAGAGCTTTAGAATTTGGATATCCATTTACATTTGATTTAATTGG
Source organism: Candidatus Woesearchaeota archaeon (assembly GCA_964366235.1). Classification (GTDB taxonomy): domain Archaea; phylum Nanobdellota; class Nanobdellia; order SCGC-AAA011-G17; family GW2011-AR20; genus GW2011-AR20. Next base: position 1,362 of record CAYITI010000019.1, on the reverse strand, counting down.
AGATTTTGGTATTTATCGTGATCTACATAGAGAAAGAATGAAAACACAACAAAGACAAAATTTAACAACGAGATTAGGAAAATTAATTCCAGAAGAAATTGAAGAAGTCGGTTTTTTAGATCGAGTTAAAGAATGTTTTAATCTTTCTGAATCTTTATATGAAAAATTATTACTGGAATATCCTGAAGAAGCACAATATATGGTGTTACTTGGCCATAACATTAGATGGGGCCAAGGTGAAAATTTAAGAGAAGCAATGCATGAACTTGAATTAAGAACAATACCTCAAGGTCATCCTAGTTATAGAAAAATGTGTCAAGAAATGCATAAAAAAATAAGGGAATTTAATCCAGCGATAGCAGATATTATAAAATTTGTAGATTATAATAAATATTATTGGAGCAGATCTGAATCTGAAGCCAAACAAAGAAAAAAAGAGATCTTGCTAGATTATGAGGAAAAATGAGACGCGGTAAATTTATTGTTTTTTATGGTATAAATAGATTAGGTAAAACAAGCCAAGCTAAATTATTAGTGGATAGGGTTAGAAATGAAAAATTAAAAGCTGAATACTTGAAATATGCTTTATATGATTTAGAACCAAGTGGACCTTTAATCAATTCTTATCTACTACATAAAGGAAATTCCGATGGTCTCTCATCAAGGGAATTTCAAATTACTCAAGTTTTAAACAGGACACAATTTCAACAATCATTGCAAGAGATGCTTAATTCTGGAATAAATGTCGTTGCAGAAGATTATACTTGGACCGGTGTTGATTGGGGAATGGCAGATTATGTTTACAGAAGTTTCTTAGAAAATTTAAATTCGCATCTAATCAAAGAAGATTTATCATTTTATTTCTTTGGTCAACAGTTCAGTAAATCTAGAGAGCAAGATAATATTCATGAAATAAATAAGGATAGAATTGAAAGAGCCAGAAAAGCCCATGAATTATTAGCAGAAGAGAATAATTTGATAAGAATATATGCAAATCAAACTATTGAAGAAGTCTCTAATCAAATATGGGGTCATGTTTTTACTTTAATTAAAAAAGAACAAATTAATTTTTATTTTGCAACAACTGTTTTATGGGATAGAAGTAATTTAGATAATACAAAAGAAATTGTTAGAATTTTAAAGAAGCATGGTAAAGTTTTATCAGAACATTTAGTTAGAGATGATGTTTTAGAATTTGAAAGAAAAAATATAGAAGAAGGCGTGAACATTTATGATCGCGATATGAACTGGGTTGAACTTTCTGATTATGTTATTGTTGAAGGCTCCGGTAGCAGTTTCGGGATAGGAAGAGAAGTAGAAAAAGCAACAATGCTTAAAATTCCGATATTATTTATGTACAAA
>CAYITI010000018.1:0-8293 GCA_964366235.1 Candidatus Woesearchaeota archaeon | reverse complement strand
CCCATTCTCCATTTGGCATATTACTGTCATCATTTCCAACGGGATCTGGCAAAAATTCATTGATTTTTAATTCATTAAGATTAATGATTATTATACTATTTTGACTGCCAGGTGTTCCTCCATTTATGCTGCTTTCTTTCCAATTTGAAAAATCATTTGAATATCCATTAATTGATATTCTTTCTAAAGATTTTCCATTATCATTTCCACCAAATTTATCATAGTAATTTATAACATCAATTATTTTTCCTTTATCATCCCTTAATATAATAATATCATTATTATTGTTTAAGCCATTTCCAATAGTACTGCCGATGGTATATATAGAGGCATTAATTTCTGTGTAATCAAAACCATTTTCAACGATTAAAAAATAACTAGAATTAACCAACTTTGTTAAATTTAGTAAATCACTGCTTGAACTGTCTTCTATTGTGAAATTTGTTAAATTTTTATATTCATCTGAATAAATTTCAATAAACTCTTTATTATTGTCACTTCCTTGCGGATTATACATAATTTCATTGATGACTGTTGTTGAATAGACATCATAAGAAAATAATATTGAGAATATTATTATCCAAAATTTTAATATCATCATTTTATTAATTCCCCAAATTTTAATCCCCTTTCTTTTAAGAATTCTAATGAAGCAATTAAGCTTCCATTTTTTGTTTTTTCTAGTTTATCTGGCTGGATAAAATACCAGCCAATATTATTGAATCTTAATCCAATCCAAGGTTCAGCTCCAAATTTATTTGCAAATTCAATTAATTCATTTATTTGTTCTTCTTCTAAATATTTGGCCTTATTTTTTAATGATTTGCATTCTATTGCTAGATATCTTCTTCCATTTCCAACTACTAAATCTGGACTTGGCAAAGGTGTCGAACCACTGCCGGCAACACGAAAACCAGCATAAGAATTTTGCCAGAACATAGCTAAGAGTTCACGTTCTGCCCTGCTCCCTTTTTCTTTGCTCATTAATATTAAGAAAATTTACTTAAATAAAAACCTTTTCATATATCTCGAGATTGAACAGTTGCACGTTTATTTTCTTCTGCTCTTTTAACAGCTTCTGCAATTAAGTTTTCAACTTTCTCGCTTAATTTTTTTGCAAAATCTTCAGACATATTTCTAACTTTGTTTTTGCCATGTTTTAAAACAACTTCCTTTAACCTGCTTCTTACAACCAATAAATCAGACATATTATTATTAAAAATAAAGAATATATAAATTTAACTTAATTTTTCATCATAGGAAACAATAAAACATCTTTAATTGAGTTACTTCCTGTTAAAATCATAATTAGCCTATCTATTCCAATACCTACCCCTCCAGTTGGGGGCATCCCCTGCTCTATAGCCCTAACAAAATCTTCATCCATTGGATTAGCCTCTTCAAAACCAGCTCTTAATTCTTTTGCTTGTTCTTCAAGTAATTTACGCTGTAATATTGGATTATTTAATTCAGAATAACCATTGCTTATTTCGAATCCTCCTATAAATAATTCAAATCTTTCAATTAAATCAGAATCTTTTCTGCTCGATTTGCATAAAGGTGTTGTTTCTAAAGGATGTTCAATAATAAATGTTGGCTGAATTAATTTTTCTTCAGCAAAATGTTCAAATAATAATTGCATCATCCAACCACGAGTTAACGTCCCTTTATGCTCTAGATTATATTTATGTTTCAATTTAAATAATTCTTTATCATTTAATTTATCAACATCAATATTGCCATATTTTTTAATAGCCTCTTTCATATTCATAATTTTAAAAGGGGTTTTTAAACTAATTTTATTTCCTAAAAATTCAATTTCATTTTTATTTTGAATTGATTTATTTGCATTTATGATTATTTTTTCAGTTAATTTCATCATATCATTGTAATCAGCATAGGCTTGATAAAACTCAATCATGCTGAATTCAGGGTTATGTTTCGCATCAATGCTTTCATTTCTGAAATCCTTGCTTAATTCATAAATTTTATCAAAACCGCCTACAATTAATCTTTTCAAGTAAAGTTCATCAGAAACCCTCAAAAATGCTTCTCTCTTTAAATCATTGACATATGTTTTGAACGGTTTTGCATTTGCTCCGCCATAAACTGATTGTATTATTGGTGTATCAACCTCAATATACTCTTCTTTGTTTAAAATTTCTCTTATTGAATTTATTATCTTGAATTTTTTAATAAAAATTTGTTTTACTTCTGGATTAACAATTAAATCAACATATCTTTTTCTATACCTTTCTTCAACGTCTTTTAAGCCATGCCATTTATCCGGCAAAGGACGCAAGCTTTTAGTTAATAATTCTAATTTATTTACAAAAATTGTAATTTCACCAGCTTTAGTCCTAAATATCGTTCCATTAATTCCAATAATATCCCCTAAATCTAATAGATTAAATAATTCAAATTCTTTTTTAGCTAATTCTTTTTTATTCACAAAAAATTGTATTTTTCCTTTATTATCTTGCAAATGACCAAAAGCAATTTTTCCCATTGGTCTTAATGTCATTATCCTGCCGGCTAGAGAAACTTTATCTTTTGTTTTTTCCTCATTCTTTAATTTTTTATATTTTTCAAGAATTTCATCAGAGAAATTTTTTGCTTCAAATTTATAAGGGTAAGGATTAATTCCTAATTTTTTTATCCAATCTAATTTTTTTATCCTTTCTTGAATTAGTTGTTCTTCTGGTTGCATTTTAATTGTTTTTTGTTAATATTTTTATTCCTTTTTTATATTCTTCTAAAGTTTCCTCAGATTTTATTCCATAAGAAACTATTGCCTTCATCATTTCATTCACATTAATGCCTGATAATGTAGCTGCTTTATCCACAGAGATCAAACCTTGTTGGTATTTAAATAAAGTTTTTTTTAATCTTAATCCTTTCCAACCTTCTTGAACTAAAATCTTCATTGCAGAAGTTTTATCTAATTTTTCTTCTTTAGCAACTTTATCTATTATCTTATAAACTTCCTCCTCCATCCTTGCTCCAATAAATCTTGTTTTACTCATTTTTAACTTCCTCCAAAGCATTATCTATTAAATAATCTTGAAACCAACCAAATTCTCTTAATTTTTTAAGGGCATCTATTGCTTTATTTTTATCGATAACTTTTAATTTATATAAGCTTACTACAACTTCTACACTCCCAATCAAATCTAAATCATATATTATCGCTGTTTTTCTTCCTTGTTTGTTGTCTGTTAGTATAATATCACAATCTTTATTTAAAATTAATGATAATGTTTCTGCCTCACCAACTCCTAAACTGAAATCTTCTTCCAGTTTTTTAGTTAATTCGGCGCTTTTAATACCATTTACTCGAATCTTATTCTCCTTAACTAATCTTTCAGTTAATAAAGAATCTATAAATTTTTTAATTTTTCCTTCCATGACCTCTTTATATACAACTTCACTGATAAACAAACTATATCTATCTGCTAATTTTTCCAAAACTGTAGCTTTTGCTAATAAAATTAGGCTACAAGAGTCAACAGCAATTTTCATTGTTAAACAATGTTAAACAATGTTATATATAAAACTTTTGATATTTAATTTCTAATCTCAAAATCATTTTTTAAGACTTAATATTTTGTAATCTAAATTTCCAATTTTAACCTTTAACTCTTCTTTGATATTAAAATTATAACTTTTAGAGTATTTTTCAATTAATTCTGTTTTTGGTGTTAACAAGATCATTTTTCCTTTTTCTTTTAAAATATAATCTGCTTGATGAAACAGTTCTCTAATAATTTTATCAACAAAATTTACACTTTTTGTTTTGCTTGGAAATAACGGCTTTGTTATAATTAAATCAACTGAATTTTTTTTAAACAGGGTATCTAAAAAATTTAAATCTTCTTTATATAAATTTATTTTAACTTTAGCAATTTTAGAATTAATGCTGGCATTTTTAACATCATAATTAAATCCATATAATTTTTTTCCGCCTAATAAACCCGCTTCTATTAATATAATCCCATCAGAACAAAAGGTATCTAATAAAATTTGACTTTTTTTAAATTTTGCAATCTTCAATAAAGCAAATGCTAATGTTGCATTTAAGCTATCTTTGCTTGACCTTAATCTATAGCTTCTTTTTCCAATATTTGCAGGATTTTTGCCAAAAAAACAATAATCATTAATTATATCAACATAAAAAATATTTTCCGGATTAGATAAATCAACCTTATTGCCTTTTTTATATATAATTTCACCAATTTTTTCACGAATTTCTTGAGAATTAAATATATGCTCTCCCTCTCTTGAACAATCTACCCTAAAGCTTCCTTTAAATTTTAATTTTATTTCATTGATCTTATTATAAATCTCTTCTTCATCTTTAAATTTTAAATTAACAATGTAATCATAAATCATTAAAGCACTTTTTAACTTTTTAACTTTGCTGAACAAAACTCTTCCAGGAATAATTATTTTGCCATTGCATTCTTCTTTTAATATGATTTCTAAACCAATTAATGTTGTTGCAATTTTCATCTTAATATTTTAAATTTATCTTCTCCTTTATATTCTTCTTCATTTACTTCAAAATTTTCAACATTTGCAAGAAAAGGCCCTTTCTTACAAAATTCTAATATTTTTAATATTTTATCATCTTTGCCTTCAAAAACAGCTTCAACTTTTCCATCATCTAAATTTTTTACCCAGCCTTTAATTCCATGGAATAAAGCTTTAGCATAAATGCTGTATCTAAAACCAACTCCCTGCACTTTTCCAGAAATTTTAACATGAATCCTTCTCATAAGATTAAAAGAAGGCATTAATTTATAAAATTTGTTTAAAAAAAAGAAAAGGATTAGTTTCTAGCTAATCCATATACTGCTTTTAATGCAACAATTATCGTAGCAGGAACAACTAGAGCCATTATCGCATCTAGCACACTGCCTAATATAGAAATAGCACTTAATACATTTTTACCAAATGCACTCACAATTACTAATGCTATTGCTGCTAATAAAAAGCTGCTTGCTTCGTTTCCTGTAACATTTAAAAAACCTACAATTAAGCCCAATACAACTAAAGCACCTAGAACAAAGCTATTTGCTAAACCACTAAATAGACCAACTAAAACAGCGATAGCAACTCCAGCAATAAATGCCCATGCTCCTATATTAACTCCGCTTTTTGCCATTTATACACCCCCTTTTATAATTAATTATCTTAATTCGTTTAGTTTTTTTAATATATAAATTTTTTTATTTTAAAGTTTTGGATATAAATTACGTTCCATAAACACTTTATTAACCTTAATAACTTTTCCTTTATCATTATTCTTTACATATTCAAAATTAACTAAAGAATTTCCTAAACAAATTAATTCATCTTTTAAAGTTAAAATAGCAACAATTTCATCTTTGTTAAAATTATTATACTTGCTAATTCCAGGAATAGATAAATTTGCTCCATGGCATAATGTTGAAACAGCAGAATCAAGGACCCAAATTTTTGGCAAATGTTCAACTGCTTTTTCAATTGGTAAAATTATTTGCCTGATGTATTTTTCTTCTCCCTTTTCTTTATATAAAATATAAGAATCTTTTAAATCATGCAACGTCTTCCAAGTTTTATCTGTAAATGGACCTGCTTTTATCCTGATTAATTGAGCCATATGTGCTTGTGTTTTTAATTTAATTCCAAAATCATAGCAGAATTTTCTCACATAAAAACCCGCTTCACATCCAATTTTAAACAAAACTTCTCTATTTTGAATTTCTAGAATATTTAAATAATAAATTTCACGAGTTCTTAATTGCCTTTTAACAGCACTTCTAACAGGAGGCAATTGTTCTATCTTTCCAACAAATTCTTCAGCTGTTTTTTTAATTAAATCTTCTTCAATCTCTTTATGCAAATGCATTAAACAAACATATTCTTTTCCAGATTTTAACAAAGTTTGAACTATTCTAGTTGCTTTTCCTAACGCAATTGGTAAAACTCCTGTCACTTTTGGATCAAGCGTACCGCTATGTCCGGATTTACCTATATTAAGAATCCTTTGCACATAATCTGAAACTTGATGGCTTGAAGGACCTGAAAATTTGTTTAAATTTATTATACCATAATTAATTAATTCTTCAACGCTTCTTTTTTCAGGATCTTGACCATAATCATAATTTGTTTCAGATTCTTTTTTTACAAATATTTCACGTTTTACTTTTTCGAAAGGTAATTCTTCATCCATATATTTTAAAGAACAATAATCTTTTATTCTATTTTTTTATGTCATATTAAAAACTTAATTTAATATTTAAATCTATTTGCCTGTACTTCCAATAATCCCAGAAATCTTTTGCTCTTGTGTTGGTTTTGTTTTATCCATAAATGATCTAGTTTTTCTTTCTTTCTTAATTAATAAAGCATGTTCAAGAGTTTCTTTCTTTTCTTTTTCCATTTTCTCAATATCATCTTCTAATCTAGTTTCCTTTACTTCTGCGACTTTTTGTTCTTTTTTGATTTCTTGATTCTTTTCTTCTTTTTCAACAGGAGCATCAATCAATTCAACTTTAACAACTTCAATTTCTTTATCTTTTATCTTAACTTTATCTTTAATTGCTTTAACCTTAACCCTTGGAGGGGGATTTTTTCTCCCATGCTTGAATATTTCCAAATTTAAATATTTACCAATTTTAACTTCATCTGCTTTCATATGCCTTGTTAAAAATTTTCTAATAGCAGAAATAGCTTTCTTGCTTCTTTTATAGCTTGGAGCTTTCATAAACTCTTTTCTTAAAGGTATTGTATAAACTCTTTCTTCTGCCATTTTTATGCCTGGGTTTTTGTTTTTCTCCAATTTCTTTTGACGCGAGTGTGTCTTCCTGGATGAACTTTTCTAGTTTTGCCATAGATTTTAGGCACAGTCCAAAAAGGAGCCCATCTAGTCTGCTTTATTCTTTTTGCTAATCTTAACTTCTTCCCAAGTTTTTTATATCTGCTCATTTTATTATCCTAAATTCTTTTTTATCCTGCAATTGTTCTAATAAAAACTTGAATTTTTTATCATCTAATCTTTCTGTTATTTGATTGCTGTTAGCTAACTGTATAATTAAACTTGCGACTTTAATTGCCTTATCAGGAAATGCTGTTTTTAAATTCCCATACCTTATTAATGCTTCTTTGCTTAAATATTGTTTTGCTATGCCTTCTAATTCTTGTATCTGTTTTTGTAAATTAGCTTCTTCTTCATTCATTTTACTTGTTTAGCTAATTTGTCTAAAAAGCTTCTTCCCTTGCTTGTTATCATTCTGCCTTTATGTTTCTTTTTTTCAGCTTTTTTAATAAACTTCAATTGTTCTAACTGCTGCAAACATGTTCTAATTATTTTTCCTGAACCTTTATAAACACGCTCTCCAGCCGTACCCATATTCCTTTTGCTTCCATATTTTATTCTTAATCTATTTACCCCTATCAATCCAGATAAATATACTTTTCTTAAAACAGATGCTAATCTCTTATAATACCAATCTTTATCGACAGGAGGACGTTCTTTTCCAGCTCCAGTTTTAACATAAATTGCCCAAGAAGGTGCTTTAACTAATTTTTTAAATTCTTCACCCGCTCTATTAACCAATTCATTAGCATTTACATCATAAACTGTTGCCATAAAATTAGATTATAATGAATAATTTAAAAAGGTTTCTTATTTGAATTGTAACATTAAAGATATCTACAATCTTAATTGACTATAAAATCTTAAATATTTTTCCCAGTTATTCTTTTTAATTGATTCAATTATCTTATTTCCTATAAATAAAATATAATTTATAAATCTTTTTGATAGAACTTTTGAAGTGAAATTATTCTGTTTTCATCTTATCTTCTAAAAATCTCTCTTATTGTTGTTTTTCCTCTAGTAGCCCTCTCCAGATTGGCTGAAAATAAATTTTAATTCCTTCTGTTTATTATAATTAAAGAAGTAGATTTAAACTTTATTTTTTGTAAATTAAAGATTAATTTTTCTTTCTATTCTTCTTTTTGCTTTTAAATATTCTTCTTCACTTATTAATCCAATTTCATAATTTTGTTTTAATATTTTTAATTTTGTTTCTAATATTTTTTTATGGTTTCCATGGCCTTCTTCTTCTTCAATTTCCTTTAAAAATTTATTAATATCAAACTTTTCTTTCTTCTTAATTTGTTTTTCTATTATTTTCTTGATAAATGAAGGTTTTTCCTCTTTTCCAAAACTTTCTTCTTTCCTGTAATGATGTTTTAAATATTCTAAGATTACCAAAACTATTATTATTATTAATCCTGGAAT
>CAYITI010000017.1:0-8682 GCA_964366235.1 Candidatus Woesearchaeota archaeon | reverse complement strand
GGATAGATACTTCAAAAATAGCCCCTTCTATATCTCCCTCGATTGCTTCAATCATCTTTTTTCTTACATATCTACGTCTTTCAGATTCTTCTTTAGGTAAATAACCTATTGATTTTTCTAGTAATCTAACTGTTTCTTCTTTATTTTTCCCAGTTGTATGTTCTGATATAACTTCAAACCCATTAATTTTAATAAAATCTATTAATTCTTTATTTATTTTGGATTTTTCACCTCTAATTCTTGCACCTTGAATAGCAGCACCATAGAAAATCTTCATTTTAAGTATCAACTAATATTTTAGCAAGACCAATATAATTTTTTGGCGTTATTCTTTTTAATTCTTCCTTAATTTCTTCAGAAACATTTAGTTCATTAATAAATAAATTAAAATCATTCATTGCAATCTTTCTTCCTCTAGTTAATTCTTTTAATTTTTCATAAGACAGTTCAACATTTTCTCTTCTTAATATTGTTTGAATTGCTTCAGAGGTGACTTCTGGATGATTTTCTAATTCTTGAATAACTTTTGGTTCATTTATATAAATTTTATTTAAACCCTTTAATATAGATTTATATCCAATCAAACTATGACCTAGTGCTACTCCAAAATTTCTTTCAACAGTTGAATCAGACAGGTCTCTCTGAAGTCTTGATATTGGTAATTTTATTGAAAAATAAGAAAATAATGCATTTGCTATACCAAGATTACCTTCACTACTTTCAAAATCTATTGGATTAACTTTATGTGGCATTGTTGAAGAACCTACTTCTCCTTCAGTTGGTTTTTGTGTAACCCAATCATCACTTATATATCTCCATATATCTTGATTAAAATCTAATAAAATTGTATTTAATCTTCTTAGATTATCAAATAATTCTGCATAAGTATCATGTGGTTCAATTTGTGTAGTTATCAAATTTGGTTTTAATTTTATTTTTCTTTTTTTGTTAAAATTCCCAATAAAATTTTTACTAAAAGATACCCAATCAATATTTGGATAAGAGATATAATGAGCATTATAATTACCTGTTGCTCCATTTAATTTGACTAAAATTTCTTTATCTTCTAATTGAGAAATTTGTCTTTCTAATCTTGAGGCAAAAACTTTGAATTCTTTGCCAAAAGTTGTTGGTGATGCAGGTTGACCATGCGTTCTTGCTAATATTGAAACATTCTTATGCTCTTGTGCAAATTCATCTAGCTTCTTATAAATTTTTTTTAATTCAGGTAAAATTATTTCTTCAAGACAATCACTTAACATTAATCCATAAGAAATATTATTTACATCTTCAGATGTTAATCCAAAATGCACCCATTCTAAAGAATCTTCTAATGATGTTCCTTTTAATTTATCTTTAATAAAATATTCTATTGCTTTAACATCGTGATTCGTGGCTTTAATATTTTTATATCCTTTAACTTCAATTGATTTGACTATTCCAGCATCTTCAATAGAGATATCACTTAATCTTCTAACTAAACTCATTTCTTCTTCAGAAAATTCTCTTGTTCCAATTTGTGGATGTTCTGATAGAACTATTAAATATTCCCCTTCAACAATTAATCGATATTTAATTAATCCCTTTTCACTAAAAATTTCTGACAATTTTTTAGTATATCTCCTATATCTACCATCTATTGGGCTTATCGCCTCTAATTCATCCATACAAAAAATCAGAAATTTGAAATTAATAAAGTTTGCTATTAAATAAATTTAAGTTACTAAAAATCTTTATAAACAAAGTTATATAATAATCATTATGTTTAAATTATTGAGAAGATTATACGATTGGGTTTTATCTTTTGCAAATACAAAGTATGCTCCATTAGCTTTATTTGCATTAGCTTTTATTGAATCTTCCTTTTTTCCAGTGCCCCCAGATTTATTATTGATCGCTTTGGCTATTTCACTACCAAAAAAATCTTTTAAGTATGCTTTATTATGCTCTATTGGCTCGGTATTGGGCGGGATATTTGGTTATATGATTGGTTATGGATTATATGATTTAATTGGTGTAAAAATAATTAGTTATCTTGGTTATGAAAATTATTTTGAAATTATAGGGAATCTTTATAGAGAAAATGCTTTTTTTGCAATATTAACTGCCGCATTTACACCTATACCTTATAAGGTTTTTACAATTGCAGCCGGTTTTTGGAAAGTTGATTTAATTACATTTATTTTAGCGTCTATAATAGGAAGATCTGCAAGATTTTTTATAGTTGCTGGCTTAATCTATGTTTTTGGAGCAAGAATAAAAATATTTATCGATAAATATTTTAGCTTATTAACAATAACATTTATGTTATTATTAGTTGGGGGATTTTTAATATTAAAATATTTACTTTAATTTTGTTGTAACATAATAAGATCATCTTTAGTTAATTTCTTTTTCGTCATTAATTTTTCTTCTATCAACCTCTCTCTTTCTATTAATCGAGACTCTTTTATTCTTTGATTTTCTACATTAATCTTATTATTTATTTCATCTAATTGTTTTTTAATTTCATAATTATCTTTTAATTTTTTCTGCAGTTCTTCATTTACCCTTAAAAAATCATTTTTAAAAGAAATAAATTTTTCAAATTCATTTTGCGGATCTTTTCTTAATCCATTAATCTTTGTAGAATAATACCTGAATTTATTATATCCCGGGTCATTTAAGGTAATTATATTCTTGACTCTTTTATGCAATGCATCAGATTTATTCTTATACTCTTTAATTTCTTTATCAATATTATTAATCTCATCTATAATTTTTTTTAATCCAATATTCTGCTCATAAATCTTCCTGAATTCTTTAATCTTCTTCATTACAGATTTTTCTTTATTAATAGAAAGGGCTTCTGTTTCAATTTTGAATTCTAGCTCATCTATTTTTTTCTTAATTTGTTCGGGATCAAATTTAATTTTATTCTTTCTAATAAATTCTAATTTAGATATATTTAATTCTTTTATTTTAGATATCATCCCTCTAACTTTTTTATTATAATTGTCCCTCTCGTCTCTAAATTCCTTAACCAAGATATTAGAACTGTCTTTATCATGTTTGATCTCTTTTATCTCTTTTACAAGCTTAGAAATTTCTTTCTTTAATGATTCTTTTTTATTAAACCAAGACTCTTTTTCCTTATCTGTTTTGTTTAAACTAAATCTTAGACTGTTTATCTCTTTTCCAATTTCATTTAGCTTACTAAATAAATCTTTCTTTTCCATTTTAACTTTGAATCTAGATTGCTGTGCATGTTAATAAAAAATGAAAAAAATGTTATCCAAATAAGGAACCTAATCCCATTGCCGCACTTTCTTCACTTTTTTTATCTTCTTTTTTATCTTCTTTCTTTGCTTCCTGCGGTGCTGCTTGTACTACTGTTGCTACAGGCATCACTGATGCTTCTTTTATTATCTTTTCCACATCAACGCCGTCTAATGCACTTACTAATGCTTTTATTTTAGCATCTTCAGCATGTGCACCTGCAGCTTCTAGAACTTTTTTTACATTATTCTCGCTTATTTCCTTTCCAACTTTTTGAAGCAATAATGCAGTGTGTATATATTCCATATTCATTTCCTCCTATGATCATTAATCCCACATACTTTTATGTTTTGGTTTTTCTTGTTCTTTAATTTTTTTATCCTGCAATTCACGCAACAGATCTTGAGTTTTTTGCTCAACATCTTTTGTATATCCAACAAAACCCGTATCTTGTTTGCTTATCTCCTTACTAACTTTTTCAATTTTTGGAATTTCTGTATTTACTTCTATTTTTAATTCCTTGCTTAATCTCAATGCAATTCTATAAGCCTTTGTTAATAATAATTCAGCGTTGTCTTTGCTAACATAGCCTATTTCCTCTGCCAATAATAAAGCTTGATTATATGCTAGTTTAATATTATTAATATAACTCTCTTGACTTATATCTAATACTGATTTTTCATAAACAATGCCTTGATCATAAACAGTTAAAACATTTAAACTAATTTCAATTGGCTCAATTCCTAATTTTGCTAATATCGAAGCAACTTCTGGTTTAATTACCTCACCTTGTTTAACTATTAGCTTATCTTTTTTAATAACTATCTTTCCTGCTTCCACGCTAGTCTGCAAGCCAACAGCTCCCAATTCACCTATAATTGGTCCTGGTGTAAATTGTGTTGGGCCTGCTTGGACTGTTAGATCACTAGGGGAAATTTGCCCGGGTTTTGCAGCAGCATTTGAATTATTCTCCTTTATTAATTTAAATAATTTAAAAGGATCTTCATTGCTAAATATCATCGCGGGGATAATGTTTTCTAAATATGGCTTTAATAAGCTTAAATCTTTTTCTTTTAATTCATCTATCGCTATTCTTATTAAATTTTTTTTAGTGACTTTTATTTCAATTTTATCTCTTAGTTTATGCTTAATTAATTGCAGATTAGCACTTGGAAGATTAGTTAGATCAGCTATACTAATTACTTTATACCTTTTCATTAAATCTTTTATTTTAATTACTTCTTCTATTTTTTTCTTGCTTACATGGTTCATCTTTCTACTTTAATTATAGGACTCATTGTTAATTTTATTATAATTTCTTTTATATCTCCATCACCTTGAGGTAAAGCTTTTGTAACTGCATCATAAATTGAAATTATATTTTCAGCCAAATCTTCATCTTTCATTGACTCATTTCCAACATATGTTTTTAAAATAACCTCATTTTTTGTTTTTAATCTAACTGTTTTTTCTAATCTTGATTTTAATTCTGATAAATTTGTAGTAGGAATAACAACTGCCCCTGATTTTGGATTTGGCATTTTATTTCTTGGGCCAAAAGTTCTACCGAATATTTTTGCTATTTCAGCCATCAAATTAGATTGTGCAACAAAATAATCAAATTCTTTAGCTAATTTTTTTAGTTCTTTTTTATTGTTATTATAATTAGAAAATTCTTCTTTATTTATTACTTTATCAAAAACTTTAGCCTGATCTTCTAATTCTTTTCCGACTAAAGCACAAATTTTAATTTTTTTCCCAGGAGCATAGGGCAAGTTAACAAATAAATCAATATTTTCTTCTGAATTTTTAAGATTAATATTCCTTAAATTAAGAATTAAATCAATCTTTTGGGTAAAATTTCTTTTAGGGGATTTCTCCCGTAATTGTTTTAATGCTTCTAATAATTTCTTTTTATCCATAAACCCTCCCTCCTACCTTAAGTAGTTCTTACGGGATAGATTCTGAAAATTTAGGTTATTTATAAAGCTTTTTGTTTACTTAAAGATTATCCTAAAACTTTATAAACAATTTTTGCTTACAAAATATAATGAAAGACCATCTTTTAAAAAAGTATTCCAAATATTTATTTCTTGGTGTATTTTTGATAATAACTTTATTAGCATTTTTGGTTGTAAAATCTTTTATTACATCTTTATTAACAAGTGTTGTATTGTCATATTTAACTTATCCTTTATATAAAAAAATTAACAATTATATAAAAAATAAATCAATCTCATCATTATTAATGGTATTCTTACTAATTATTTTAATTGTAATTCCAACATTTTTTGTCATAAACTCCTTATTTAATGAATCTTTGTTAATTTATAATTATATTAAATCAATACAATTAAATTTAGATCCTTCAATATTGAATGCATTAAACAAAGTAACACAATACCTTGTTAACCAGGCTTCTAGTTTAGTAGTAACAATCCCAAAATTTCTTTTACATGCTTTTGTTACTTTATTCTTATTTTATTATTTCTTGAGGGATGGTGAAAAATTAGTCCAGGAAATAAAGTATTTAATTCCAATGACGGAAAAGCATAAGGAGCATGTTATTGCTGAATTTAAGAATGTTACAAATGCAATGGTTTATGGCTTAATATTTGTTGGATTAATTGAAGGAGTTATAGGAGCATTAGGATTTTATGTATTTGATATTACCTCTCCTCTATTTTGGGGTTTAATAATTATGATCTTGACTATATTACCTGGAGTTGGAACTTCTTTAATTTGGGCGCCAGCTGGAATTATCAAGATTATTCAAGGAGATTTGTTTAATGGCATTGGTTTATTGATTTATGGAGCATTATTGATAAGTGGATTAGAAACAGTATTAAAAACTAAACTTATTGGAGATAAATCTAAATTGCATCCAGCTTTAATTGTTATTGGCGTGTTTGGGGGTATACAACTTCTTGGATTTATTGGCTTATTCTTTGGACCTTTAATTTTGATAATGTTTATAACATTCTTAAAATCAATTTTAACTGAAAAATGAGATTAAAGATTAAACCTTTAAAATTAAGCACAGGAGGAACATTTGTAGCGGTATTAAATAAAAAAGATGCTTCCATAATGGACCTTTATCCTGGAAATAGAATCAAAATCAAATTTGACGATAGGGAAATTATTTCTGTTATTGATTTGACTGAAGAAACAGTTCAACAGGGCGAAATTGGATTATTTGAAGAGGTTTTGGAAAATATTGGCATTAAAAAAGGATATATTGATGTCAGCATATCTGAAAAATTAAGATCTGTTTATCTTATCAGAAGAAAACTAGATGGCAAGAAATTAAACAAAAAAGAAATAAACGAAATAATAAAGGATCTTGTTAATAATAATTTGAGTGAGGTTGAGTTAACTTATTTTGTTTCAGGGTGCTATATTAATGGTTTAGATAATAATGAAATAATTAATCTGACTAAATCTATTGTTAATAATGGAAATAAACTTGGATTAAATAATAAAATAATTTTAGATAAACATAGCATTGGTGGCATACCTGGAAATAGAACAACAATGATTATTGTTCCAATAATTGCTGCAGCCGGCTATTTAATTCCTAAAACTTCTTCTCGTTCAATTAGTAGCCCTGCTGGCACTTCTGATACAATGGAAGTTCTTTCAGAAGTTTCTTTTTCTGTAGAAAAAATAAAAGAAATTGTAAATAAAACAAATGGATGCATGGTCTGGGGAGGGGCTGTTAATCTGGCTAGTGCGGATGATAAACTAATAAAAGTAAGAAATCCTTTAAGCCTAGATCCGGAAGGGATGTTATTAGCTTCTATTATTGCTAAAAAAGCAGCTGTTAATGCAACCAATGTTTTAATTGATATCCCTATTGGTAAAAATTCTAAAATTCAAGATAAGAAAGATGCTATAAGGTTAAGAAATAAATTTATTATGTTAGCAAGTAAATTTAATATGAAGATTAGAGTTATGTTCAGTGATGGGAGACAACCAATCGGCAATGGAATTGGACCTGGGTTAGAAGCCATTGATGTTTTAGAAGTTTTGCAAGGCGGGGGTTCTGAAAGTTTACGCGAAAAATCTTTGAAAATAGCTTCTTTAATGCTTGAAACTGTTGGAGAAAAAAACACAATCGATAAAGTTACTGATATTCTGGATTCCGGATTAGCTTATGAAAAAATGAAAGAAATTATTGAAGCACAAAACGGCAACCCTAATATTAAAATTCAAGATATTAAAATAGGCCCTTATAAATATGCTGTTAAATCCAGTAATTCTGGCATAATTCACAGCATTAATAACAATATAATCTCTAAAATTGCCAGAGTTGCAGGAGCACCAAATGACAAGTCTGCAGGTATATACTTAAACGTGCATTTAAATGATTTTGTCAAGAAAAATGTAGATTTGTTTACAATATACTCAAAAAGCAAAGAAAAATTAGATTATGCAAAAGATTTATTTAAAATGAGTAATCCAATATTAATTAAATAAATTTCTTTTTAACCAGAATATTACAGACCTTGCTCTTGTTTGTTTTAATTCTTCCTTTTTGTAAATCATATATATTAGATAAATCTCATCTAGTATCCAATGCAAAACTAAACCAATGCCTAAAAGCAATATGTAAATATTTCTGTAAAAAATTATTGATAAAATAAATATTATCATGAACTCAATTGTATGAAAAATATGAAGCTGATCTTTTGCTATTATACCTTTATTCATATGCATTTTATATGAACTAAATATATTAATTTTTTTGAATTTAAAAACACTATAAAAATAATGATCTAAATCAATAAAAAAACCAAAAATAAAAACTAATAATGAATAGTAATCAAACAATGGATATAGTATTAAACTTAAAATTATGCAAGATAAAAAATGGTGTCTTAAATACATAGCTTTTTTAATTTAAATAAATTTTATAAATCTTATGCTGGAGTCGCATAATCTGGTTAGTGCAACAGTCTCGAATTTCGTAAAAGAAAACTGTCGTCCGAAAGGACTTCGAGGTTCAAATCCTCGCTCCAGCGTTACCTTTATAAAGAGGTAACTTTATATAAATATTATGAAATCTTTAATATTAAGTGCTGGAGAGGGGAGTAGGTTATCCCCCCTTACAAAGATTACCCCGAAACCATTATTAGATATAAGAGGGAAACCAATACTGGCTTATATACTAGATAATTTAGATAATTCTAATTATATAGAAGAAATTTATGTTATGTATTCACATAAATTTGAATCACAATTTAAGGCATTTGAAGATTATTTTAAATATAGTAAAAAATTTGAAATTGTAAGTGATAAACACAGAATTGTTAATGAAATGCCTGGATCTATTGGGGCGATAGCTTATATTGTTAAACAAAAAAGAATTAATGAAGATTTGCTTGTTATAGCAGGAGATAATTTATTTGATTTTGGAATAGA
>CAYITI010000016.1:0-8732 GCA_964366235.1 Candidatus Woesearchaeota archaeon | reverse complement strand
AGATAATGCTTTTCCACTATCAATAAAGAATTGTATTAAATTATTAGAGAAAAATACTTTATCAAATAATTTTAAAGGTATAATTATAAAAAATGCTGATCATGGTTTTTTTAATCACGAAATTGAAACCGCTAATAAAATAGTTTCTTGGTTAAAGGAGCTAAAATGGCAATAATGAATATGGTTGAAGCATTGAATTCTGCTTTAAATAATATTATGAAGCATGATAATAATGTTATTATTTTAGGAGAAGATGTTGGTAAGGATGGGGGTGTATTTAGGGTAACTGATGGTTTGTGGAAAAAATATTCTGGAAGAGTTTTTGATACACCTTTAGCCGAAAGTGCTATTTTAGGAGCAAGTATTGGATTAGCAGTTTACGGTCTAAAACCTGTAGCTGAAATTCAATTTGAAGGATTTACTTATCCTGCATTAGATCAACTGATTAATCATGCTTCAAGAATTAGAAATAGAAGCAGAGGAAGATTTACATGTAGCCTAGTTCTTAGAAGTCCCTTTGGAGGAGGAGTTAAAGCATTAGAGCATCATTCTGACAGCCCGGAAACTTATTTTGCACATATTCCAGGAATTAAAGTTGTGATTCCAAGTCACCCATATGATGCTAAAGGCTTGCTTATTTCTAGTATAAAAGATCCAGATCCAGTAATATTTTTTGAACCAAAAAAAATTTACAGATCAATAAAAGAAGAAGTTCCAGAAAAAAGTTATGAAATTGAATTAGGAAAAGCAAATATTTTAGCTGAAGGAGATGATTTAACATTAATTACTTATGGATCATGGGTTAAGGAAATCGTTGATTTAGTAAATGAGAGTAAATATAATATTGAAGTAATTGATTTAAGAACCTTAAAACCCTTAGATGAAAAAACAATTATTAATTCTGTAAATAAAACTGGAAGATGCTTAATAATAAATGAAGCTCCAAGATTTTTAAATTTTTCAAGTGAAATAATCAGCATTATAAATGAGAAATGTTTTAATAACTTAAAAAATAAAGTTTATCGAGTTACTGGATTTGATACAATAATTCCAATGCCAAAACATGAAGATTATTATTTACCGAGTAAAGAAAGAATTAAACATGCAATTGAAAAGGTGATGAGTTAAATGCCATATGAATTTAAATTTCCAGATGTTGGGGAGGGGATTCAAGAAGGTGAAATAGTTAAATGGCTTGTAAAAAAAGGTGATAAAGTAAAAGAAGATCAAATTGTTGGGCAAATTGAAACAGATAAAGCTGTTGTTGATATCCCGAGCCCTAAATCAGGAACAATTTTACAAATTAATTTTAAAGAAGGAAATGTAGTAAAAGTTGGACAAGTAATGCTTGTAATTGGAGATAAAAATGAAAAAGTTTCTAATAAAAAAGAAGAGATAAAAGAAAGCAAAAAGGGAAATTCTGTTGTTGGTTCATTAGAAGAAGCAAAAAAAATTGGAGCATTTAATTTTGTTAAAAAAAATTCTCAGATTTCTCAACCAAAAGAAGAATCTAAATTAGTTGTTAAAAAGAAATATGATTTATATGGTTATATCGAGAGAATCCCAATTAAAGGCATAAGAAAAGCAACTGCTGAAAAAATGTCTCAAGCTAATTTAAATGTTGCACATGTTACACATATGGATGAAGCTATTGTAGATAAGTTAATTGAATTACGCGAGAAAGAAAAAAAAGAAGCAGAAAAAAAGAAAATTAAATTAACCTTATTGCCATATATTATTAAAGCTTTAATTAAAGCATTAAAAGAATTTCCATTAATTAATTCCAGCATTGAAAATGATGAAATAATTGTTAAGAAATATTATAATTTAGGAATAGCTGTCGATTCTGAAGAAGGTTTAGTAGTTCCTGTAATTAAAGGAGCAGATCAAAAAGATATTTTTACAATAGCTAAAGAGATTGATAAATTAGCTAATGAAGTAAAATCAAGAAAAATAAATTTAATGGATTTAAAGGGAAGCACTTTTACAATAACTAATGTCGGAAGCATCGGGGGATTATTTGCAACCCCCATTGTAAATTATCCTGAAACAGCTATTATTGCATTAGGAAGAATTTATCAAAAAGCTACCGTAATTAATAATGATGTTAAAGTTAAACAAGTTTTGCCATTTTCGATTACATTTGATCATCGTGTAGTAGATGGTGCTTACATTGCTCATTTTAGTAATAAGTTTAAAGAAGGTTTAGAGAATTTAAAGTGGTGAAATTGGAAGAAAGAATTGCTTATTGGAGTGATTTTGGAGTTACAAATTATAAAAATTTATTTGAATTTCAAGAAAGATTAGCTCAATTTAGATTACAAAATAAAATTCCAGATGTAATAATATTCTCAGAACATTATCCTGTAATAAGTTTTGGTGCTACAAATACACATAATAAATTTAATCCTGATTTTTTAAAAAAAATTAAAGAGGAATATGGTAATGATAAAGAAGAAACCGTAATAAAATATTTAAAAGATCATAAAATTGATTTCTTTAAGGCTTCAAGAGGTGGTGGGGCAACTTATATTGGGCAAGGTCAATTATTAACTTATCCAATCGTAGACTTTGTTAAGATTGTAAAAAAAGATTTTGGTGTTTCAGAATATAAATCTCTTATTGATAAAATAATGTATGAAGTGTTAAAATATGATTTCAATTTAAATGTTAATATATTTGAAGTTGCTAAAGAACTAAAAGAAGAAAATAGTGATATGAGAAAAGATAGAAAAGATGTTTGGTTAATTTTAGATGGTAAAAATTACAAGATTGGTGCTAAAGGGATTCATACTACAAAAAATATAGCTTATCATGGTTTTAGTATCTATGTTAAAAAAGATTCATTAAAAGGATTTGATTTAATTTTAGCATGCGGTTATGATAAAAATGAATTAGATGTTAATTGTATAGAATCTCAGTTATCAAAAAAAATAAAAATGAATGATGTTAAAGAAAAGATATTAAAAAAATTAAAAGAAAAATTTGGTTATAAAAATCTAATTTATAAAAATCCAGAAGAACTAGAAAGATTAGTTGATTAAAATTATTTTATTTTAAGTAATTTTTTAAAAGCATCAACATCATAACCAACTACGATTGTTCCATCTATATCTGTAACGGGAACTCCCATTTGTCCACTTTTTTTAATCATTTCTTGTGCTGCTTTTTGATCTTTATCAACATAAATTTCTTTAAATTTGACATTATGCTGTTTAAAGAATTCTACACTCTTATGACACCAAGGACATAAGTTTGTTCTATAAAGCAAAACTTTATGTTCTTTAACCATTTTACAATTTTTCCTCCTTCTATAAAATCTATTCTTAAATATATTAAAATTAATTTTGATATTTAAATCTATCTTTATTTAACTTTTTGTCTTATCCCAAAAGCATTTCCTCTCGATGATTTAATTCGTGTTTAGTAAAATAAATAAACGCTATTTAAAAATATTAAAAAAGTTATTATAGCAGAGATTAAACAATAAAAGCAATAATTTTTAATAACATATTTTTGTAATAAAACTAAAAATATACTAAATAACAAACTAAAACCTGTTGATAATAATATTATAATTCTTAATATAAAAAATAAATTTTCATTAAAAATTAATGCTAACATGCTAAAAAATAAAAATGTAAAGAATATTAATCCTAAAAATTCATTTCTAATGAAAAATATTTTGCCCCATTTGCTTTCTGTAACCTTGCTGCAATCATGGTTTAATGGGCATACTAAATGTTTTCTCTGGTAATGTTTATATAATAAATAGCCTGCATTAACAATTCCACCGATTGCTAAAGCAATAAATGTTGTTATAAAAGTCGGATCACTCATTTTTCTTTATCGCTTAATATTATTAACGAGATTGCTGAAAATAAAATTGCGATATCTCTAAATAAAATATCTAGTTCTGTAATATTAGTTATTATAATTAAGAATAATGTTAATGAGGATAATATGGATGCATAAAATATTTTTTTACCAGAAATCAGCCATAAACTTAGAATAATCTCATATACAGAAAAAGCGAAAAGTAATATCGTTGCCGGGATGGTATTTTTTAGCCATTGTGGCAAAAATCCTATCCAATTGTTTGGTGTTAAAAAAGAGGCAATTGCTGCATATAAGAATACTGCAGCTATTCCCAAACGCAAAAAAAATGAAACTAAATATTTGTTGGACATTTTACTGCACAATTATCTTGCTAAACAAAGATACATCTAAATGGTCATGATAAAACCATGTTCCTTTTTCATTAAACGTAAAACTCCATGATTCATCTTCTTTTAACCCCTTACATGCATCAAATATTTTATCTTGTTCAGAAGTTCCGCACTTTTTTATATCTGATCCAGGATAAACTGTATGAGTTGGGTGTTTTGCTGAAGCAGGCCAGTGTTCATTTTTATCATTATTGATCCAAGTTACAGTATCTCCTGCTTTGATTTTTAATTCATCTGGGCTAAAACCATTGCTTGTAATTACAATTGTATTCGGTTCTTTATCAGACACTGTGTTTGCTTTTTCATTAGGTTGCACTGGAGTTATTTCACTATTTTGTGTACAGCCTGCAATAAGTAAAACACTTGCTAAGATTATTAACAAATAAATTTTTTTCATCTTTCCCTCCTTTTAAACAACATTTATTTTTCCAGTGGCCTTTTCTCTACTAGAAGCA
Organism: Candidatus Woesearchaeota archaeon; assembly: GCA_964366235.1. Taxonomy (GTDB): domain Archaea; phylum Nanobdellota; class Nanobdellia; order SCGC-AAA011-G17; family GW2011-AR20; genus GW2011-AR20. The sequence goes on along the minus strand of CAYITI010000016.1, from coordinate 4,048 downwards.
GGCCAGTATGATGTATAAGTAAAACTTTTTTCAGCTATAAATTCTACTGTTTTAGTACCACCAGGCAAAACTTTTCCAGTATCTCCAAAAACTTCACTTCTAAAATCTAATCCATTATAATAAATTTTTTCAGTTCTAACTTTAAATGTAATTTTAACTTTATCACCTCTATTAACAGTTAAAGTATTCGGGTATAAAACAAGATCATCAGCTTCAACAGTAAATTCTTTTACTTCTGGAATTTTAGCATCTTGGTTATTTTGAGTTGCGGGTTTATTTGCTTCTTCACAAATAAGTGTTCCACAGTTAGTTAAACAATTATTTTGATCATATACAGGACTAATATAATTACATCCTTTGGGGGGTCTTGCACAATCAATAATTGGACATTTTTGTTCATCATTAACTTGTTGATTATTAGAATTACAACTTGATAAAAATAATACTGTTATTAAAGATAAAATTAAAATTATTTTTTTCATACCAGCCCCTTACTGTAAAATAATTTTGTTTTTTATAAATTTAACTATTTAAATTACAATCAGATAATTCAGACAAGTCTTCTAAAGATCTAATACCCGGATATTTTGTATTGTTTATACTCCAAGTGGGATAACCTGTAATATTTTCCTGTTGACATAATTCCGATTGAGCATTATCTCCTCTTGGATCGCATTCTATATAATTAACATATTTAAATGATTTGCCAAATAATTTTTTTTGTTCAGCACAATTTTGACACCAAAATGCACCATATTCCTTAATATTTTTTTCAGTTAAACATTTTGCAAAATTATCATATTTTCCGGGTTTTTTTGCGTTTACAATTCCAAGGTAGATTAAACTGCCAATTATTATTAATGTTAAAGACAAGAAAATTATTTTTTTGGTTAATTTTTTATTTTTTTCTCTATTTATCAAATTAATCTTTTCTTGTTCATGTAATTTTTCACGTTCTTCTTTACTTAAATTTTCCATAAAAAGAAAAAAAAATCAGCTATTTAAAGCCTGTTCAATAATTGCCTCAAAGGCCGCAAATGGTTGTGCTCCTGATAAAGATTGTCCATTTATAAAGAATGCTGGGGTTCCTCTTACACCTACAGCAACACCATCATCTAAATCTTTTTGGACTTCTTTTTTATATTTTCCAGAGTCAAAGCAATCATTAAATTTATTACCATCTAAACTAAGATCTTTAGCATATTGTTTAAATGCTGAAGCACCAGTAATAGACCATTCATCTTGTTTTTGGAATAATAAATCGTGATATTGCCAGAATTTTCCTTGTTCATCTGCACATTCCGTAGCTTCTGCAGCCGGTCTTGCTTGCGGATGTATACTATCTAAAGGGAAATCTCTATAAATTAATTTAACTTTTCCTGTATCAATATATTTTGTTTTTATTTGATCAAAAGTTTGATCTCTAAATCTTTTACAGAAAGGACATTGGTAATCGGAAAATTCAATTATTGTAACTTTAGCATTATTTTTTCCTAAAACAGGGTCATCATCCGCACTTACATCAACCAGACCTTGTGGTTCATTATCTCCAGGATTAACTATTGGGTTATTATTTCCTACAGCAGCTCCAGTTCCAGAATCAGATCCAAAACCAAACCCATTTGTAAATATGCTTATAACAAGTAAAACACCCAAAACAGCAGAAATAATTTGCCATAAATTAGTTTTACTAAATTCTAAATTGATTTTTTCTTCAGTTTTTTGATTATCTTCCATTTTTTATCCCATTATAATGTTTTTGATAAAAATCCTTTATTTAAAAACCTTTTGTTTAATCTTAAATTTTATAATTAAAGCTAAACTCAATAATAAGATATTTGAAATTAATATATTTATAAATATTTTTCTTATAATATCATATTGAAGTTTTTCTGGAAATAAATTAATTAAGTTATCTTCATTTGGATTTAATTGCCATAAATAATTATTAAACATGATTATATGAAATTTTGTGAATAAATAATTAAAATCTATGATAAAAAATAATAAAATAATAATAATTAGTATTAAAGTAGAAATAAAAAATGAAGACCAAATAGTTTTATAATATTTTTTATAAATAAAATAGATTAATAATGATATTGTTAAGATTAATGAAATATAAAAAATTAGAAATATTTTTTTGAATAAATTTTTAACATCTTTTAAATGTAATTTTTCTTTTTCATTAAAGAAATTTGATAATTCTTCTTTATCTTTAAAATAATTAATTAAGTTTAATGCATGCTTATCAGCATCAGGAATTTTTTCATAGACATTAAATTTAGAAAATTCTTTTTTATAAAATTCAAAATTTAAAGCTAATAATTCAAAATTTAAAGATATTATTAATAAAATTAAAGTTAAAATAAATATAGATTTTAATATTTTATTCATACTTTATTAAAATCTTATCTTGGTCTTTTATTATATAATCTCTAAATTCAAAATTTTCAATATCATTAACAAACATTATTAATTTTCCAGGTTTACTATTGCATAAATCACCATTTTTTGTATCTAATATCTGGTCTTTATCAAACTTTACTCTAATAACATCAAAATACTTTCCTAATTTAATTTCATCTACTTTGTAAACCTTACCTTCTATATGGATAAAATTATCTGGCGGTGCATGTGTATGCAATAATGCATTACCAAGATGTTCATTTTTTGATCCGGTGGGATAAGGTAATATTTTTTCTTCACCACAAATCATTATAGTTGGATAGGCATGCCAATGTACGCTATCTTTAGTATAAGAGGATGAACTTACATCGCCTGATTTTTTAAATAATGCGTAACTTCCATAAGATATTAAGATGATAATGAGTAAAATTAAAGAATATTTTATTATCTTTCTTTTTGTTTTTTGAGTTATAATTGGTTTAATTTCTGGATGTTTTGATTTATTATGCATTTCTAAAGCTTCTTTTGAATTAAAACTTTTATTACATTTTATACATTTAATTTCTTCCATATACATTCATCCTATATTTTAACTGCATTTTTTGTTATTTCTAAACTACAACTTTTATATTTCTCACAATAATCTTGGCATTTTTTAGCTAAATCTTTATTTTTATAATAAAAACCACAAGATTTACACTTATAATAATTCTTGTATTTTTTTACCATATTATAATTTATATTTCTTCATTAATAATGAATTGCTTACTACAGAAACAGAACTAAATGCCATTGCTGCTGCTGCGATCATTGGATTTAATAAATAACCAAAAAATGGATATAAAACACCTGCTGCAATAGGGATTCCTACAACATTATAAATAAAAGCCCAAAATAAGTTTTGTTTTATTTTTCTTAATGTGAATTTACTTAATTTTATAGATTTAACAACATCTCTTAGATCATTTTTTACTAGAACGATACTTCCTGTTTCTAATGCAACATCTGTTCCAGAACCAATTGCAATTCCTAAGTCAGCTTGTGCTAAAGCGGGTGCATCATTTATACCATCGCCAACAAAAGCAACAATTTTACCTTGAGATTGTAATTTTTTAACTTCAATTGCTTTTTCATGAGGTAAAACTTCAGCAAGAACTTTATTTATTCCTAACTGCTTTGCAATTGCATTTCCAGTTCTTTCATTATCTCCCGTAATCATAATTACTTCTTTACCAATTTTATGTAATTCTTCTATTGCTTCTTTAGAATTTTCTTTTAAAGTATCTGCAATAGCAATTATTCCAATAATCTTTTTATTAACACTAACTAAAATAGCTGTTTTACCTTCATCCTCAAATTTAGTTAATAATTTTTCATATTGAGGAATATTAATCTTATTTAATTTCATTAGTCTTCTATTGCCATTAAGAATTAATTTTCCATGAAAATAAGCCTTAATTCCATGTCCGGGTATATTTTCAAATTTACCTGCATTAGGTATTTTTAATCTTAATTTTTTAGCATAATTAATAACAGCTTCTGCTAGAGGATGTTCTGAATTTTTCTCTGCTATACCCGAGTAAAGTAAAACATCTTTTTCTTTAAAATTATTTAATGCTAAAATATTAGTAACTTCTGG
>CAYITI010000015.1:0-8936 GCA_964366235.1 Candidatus Woesearchaeota archaeon | reverse complement strand
TTGAACACTGGCCGTTAATGTATCTTCATAAGTCTGTTCATCTGCGGTATAATTGCATGAAGGACATTTATATTCTTTTGCCCTTATTTTAGTTTTTCCTGTTTTAGGGTCTTTTGGCTTTCCCATTAAGCCATTTCCACATTCAGGGCATTTTTCCTTAAAGACCCAGCATTTAGCTTTTCCTTTTTCATTTAATAATCTATTACTAAAGTACACGCATTCGTCCATTGATTTCGGTTCAATTAATATCATAAAATTTAGAATTTAATTTTAGTATTTAAAGTTTATTATATCTTATTTAATGTGTATTATTTAGAATTAAACCTGTAAATATTTTTAGGAATTTTAATAAGCTTTAAACACCATAACTAATTTTTCACATAAAATTTAAAATCAAAGACATTGCTTTATTCCTACCCTCTTCGAATTCTTTTTCGTTATAAAATTCCTCTCCACCAAATTTAACCATTATCCTTTTCCACTTCTCTTCTGCTCCTTCCTGCCATTTAAAAAAGATTATTGCCTTCCAGTTATAAGCAAGGTTATAATTGTCTTTATAAATTTGCACATCTAAAAAATTTGATTTTAGAACACATACAAGACAGTATAGGGGCTTATAATTTCCTTCTATAATACTAAACTGCCCCTCATTATCCGATTTGTTATTTAGGTTGACTAGGATTTCTTTAGATAATTTAACAATATCTCTAAAAAACTTTTTATCTCTAACCAAATTTAATTCTGTTAATTCCACCATAGAAATAAAATTTAATTTTAGTATTTAAATTTTATGGGCATGTCCGGATTTGAACCGGAGATCTCTGCTGAGTGAGAGCAGTGTTTACTACGATTTTTTGATGAAAATTTTTTTAAAAGTTTCTGACATAGCCACTAGACCACATGCCCAAATAAATTTTTAATCAATAACTTCCATTCATCATAATTCATTTGGTAAATCCTTTTTTCTAAAAATGATAAACTTAATTTATTCTTACTTAAGTCAACTTTAGTTTTTAAAACATTTTTTAATTTTTTATCGCTTTGAATATAAATATCTCTTAACAATTCCTCTTTTTTATTTAATTTTTTATGTTTTATTTTTATAACTTTAGAATTTGTTTTAGGAATAGGATAAAATGCATGCTTATTAACATGTAATAAATTTTTAATATCAAAAAAATAATTCATTAATAAATTTAAAACTCCTTTTTCCATAAATTGTTCTGGAACCATTAAAATTGCCTTTTTAAAATTCATTTTTAATAATTTATTCATTAATGGCTCGCAGATTGAATAAGGCACATTTGAAATAATTTTATCAAAATTGTGATTATATTTTAATATATTTGCATTAATTATTTTTATATTAGGAAATTTTTCCTTTAATCCCATGCATAATTGCTTGTCAATTTCAACAACACTAATATCCCCTTTTAAGAACTGTGTTAAAATTCCTTTTCCAGGTCCTATTTCAAGAATTTTTTCATTTTCTTGAAGAGATAGAAAAGAAACTATTTTCTTAGCTAACTCAAAATCAATCATAAAATGCTGGTCATAATTCATAATCTGTTCATATAAATTTTAACGTTTAGGAATAGGATATCTCCCAAAACCTCTTTTATGAAATTTATTTTGACTATGAAATGTTCTTCTATGATCCAAATTCCTATTTTCCTGCTTAATAAAAGGCACTTTTTCAAATTCTGGCGAATCTATTTTTTTAACAATTAAAGACCTATCTTCTAGAACTTTCCTGAAGTTGTCATAATCCTGCTCTGAAAGCAAAGAAATAACTTTTCCATGGCTTCCTGCCCTTGCTGTTCTCCCAATTCTATGAACATATTCATTAGAAGTTTTAGGAATATCATAATTAATTATATGAGAAACATTTTTTATATCCAAACCCCTAGCAGCAACATCACTAGCAACTAAAACATTAAATTTATGGTCATGAAACATATCGATTGATTCTTTCCTTTTATTCTGGGATAGTCCCCCGTGTATTTTTCCTGTTTTAATTCCCAAAGAGTTTAAGTTTCTGTTTAAGATATCAACCATTCTCCTGGTAGAACAAAAAATAATTGTTAATTTTTTATCCTCTTTTTTTAATAAATGAGCTAAAAGCGACAATTTGTCCTTTGAAGCAACATTGTAATAATACTGCATTAATTTGCCTTCCTCGATAGATGATCTGAGTTTTACCAAAATTGGATTTTTCATGTAATTTTTAACAACATGGTGAACTTTGGAAGAAATTGTAGCGCTAAATAGCAAGGTTTGTCTATTTTCTCTCAAGTTGGAGATTATTTTTTTTACATCATCTATAAACCCCATTTCAAACATTTTGTCTGCTTCATCTAAAACTAAAATATTAACTTTATTTAGTATAATTGTTTTTCTTTGTATATGATCTAAAATTCTACCAGGAGTTCCGACAACAATTTCTGCATTTCTTAATTTTTCTATTTGTGGGCTTATAGAAACTCCGCCATAGACAGCTATAATATTAAATCTTTTATACTTAGAAAATTTATGCATTTCATTATTAACCTGCTCGCATAATTCCCTTGTTGGAACTAATATTAAAACTTGCAAGCCTTGTCCATATAATGTTTTTTCAATTATTGGCAAGCCGAAAGCAGCTGTTTTTCCAGAGCCTGTATGAGATTGTGCAATTACATCTTTTCCTTCCTGAATTAATGGAATTGTTCTATTCTGAATTTCAGTAAACTCCTGAAAACCCAAATCATCTACTGCTTTTAATAATTCTTCCTGCAAATGTGTTTTTGAAATCATAATATTAGATAAAAAATGGGGTTTAAAAATGCTCCGTCCGAGATTTGAACTCGGGTCTCGGCCTTTCTCTAATTTTGATGAAACTTTTTTTTAAAAGCTTCTTCGAGAGGGTTATTCTATCTTCTCATTTAAGAGAAAATATCCGAATCCTTGGCCAACTAGACTAACGGAGCTTCAAAATTAAAGGATTAATTGATTTTATAAAAGTTATTAATAGCCCCGAGAAGATTCGAACTTCTGTCACGAGATCCAGAGTCTCGTATGCTTGGCCACTACACTACGGGGCTATATGCAGTATCTGGGAATTGAACCCAGGCAAGAAGATTGGGAATCTCCTATCATACCACTAGATCAATACTGCTTATCCAAATATTTAAATAATTACATTATATTAAAAACTTTATGAAAAAAACATTCCTAATTTCAACAGCTATTGACTATCCAAATTCAAAACCTCACCAGGGTCATTTATATGAAAAAATATTAGCGGATTGTATCTCTAGATGGAAAAGATTACAAGGATTTAAAGTTCATTTTTCTACAGGTTTGGATGAGCATGGGTTAAAGATTCAGAGAGCAGCGGAAAAAGAAAATAAAACATCGAAAAAATTTGTTGATGAAATGTCTAAACATTTTCTAGAATTATGCAAAATTTATAATATAAGTTACGATGATTTTATTAGAACTACAGAAAAAAGACATGAACATGTTGTTAAAGAAATTTTAAGCCAAATTTATAAAAATAAATTTATTTACAAAGGATCTTATAAAGGGCAGTATTGTGTTGATTGTGAAACTTTCTATACCAAAAAAGATTTAATTGATGGAAAATGCTCTATACACAAAAAATCAACTGAATTATTTAAAGAAGATGGTTATTTTTTTAAGATGGGCCATTTTCAAAATAAGTTAATTAAGCATATTAAAGAAAATCCTGATTTAATTCCTTCTGATAAAAAAAGAAATGAGATATTAAAAAGATTAGAACAACCATTAAAAGATTTGAGCATTACTAGAAAAAATGTATGGGGTTTAGAATTTCCTATAGATAAAAATTATTCAACGGCAGTCTGGACTGAGGCCTTACTTAACTACCTAACAACCTTAGATTACCCTAACAAAAAATTTAAAGAATTTTGGCCAACTTTAAACGTTATCGGGCCAGATATTATTTGGCATCACACTGTAATTTATTGGAGTTTACTTTGGGCCTTGGATTCTAAAATTAAGATTCCAACAATATTAACTCACGGGTATGTTACTGTAAAAGGTGAAAAAATGAGTAAAAGTTTAGGTAATGTAATTGACCCTTTAGAATTAGCAAAAAGATATCCTGTTGATGGAATAAGATATTACTTAATTCGTGAAATTCCATTTGGTGAAGATGGTGATTTTTCAGAAGAAGCATTAAAAGCAAGGATAAATAATGAACTAGCAAATGATTTGGGAAACTTAGTTAGTAGAGTTTTAACATTAATTGAAAAGAATTTTAAAACATTAAAAAAAGGAGAATTAAATAAAAAATTAACTTCTAAATTAAATTTGAAAAAAATTCAAGATTATGTTGATAAATACGAACTGCATAATTCTTTAAGTGAAATATGGAAATTTGTCAATGAAATAAATAAGCATATCAATCAAGAAAAAGTTTGGGAATTAAAAGGAAAAGAATTAGAAAAACATCTTTATAATTTAGTGGAATCTTTAAGAATAATAGCAATTTTAATCTATTCATTTATGCCAGAAACTTCTGAAAAAATAAATAAACAATTAGGGATTGAATTAGGTAAGTTAAAAGATTGTAAATTTGGTTTAATTAAAGAATATAAAGTTAAGAAAGGAGGATTATTATTTAAAAAAGTGTAAAATGTTTATATTAGATGAAAATAAATTGAAAATGCTGCACAATTTAATGAGAGAAAAAGGTATTAATAAAGTAAATATTAGCATGTTTAATGAACAACAAAAAAAGAAAGTTTATGAGAGCTATGGTGAAAAATTTTTAATTTATAATGGACTAGGATTTATGTTAAATTGCGTTATTTCTTATGCACTTGCAAAGAATAGAGATATAGTTAATAAAAAATTAAAACAAGAACTAGATTATGCACTAAAACAATATGACTATGATTATGCCTTATTATGTGCAAAATTGATGCAAGATGAAAAGATGATTGAATTTTTAAAACAATACGATGTTAAAAATAAGTATGATAAGATTTTTAATGAATTAAACAAATTTATTTTAGAAGCTAAAAAATGATTCCTTTTAATGATTGGAAAAAAATTGATTTAAGAATTGGAAAAATTTTAGAAATTAATGATCATCCAGATGCTGATAAATTATTTGTAATGAAAATTGATATTGAGAATGAAATAAGAACAATTGTTGCTGGAATTAAAAAACATTATACTAAAAAAGAATTGATTAATAAGAAAGTTATTGTTTTTACAAATTTAGAACAAAAAGAATTAAGAGGAATAAAAAGTGAGGGAATGATCTTAGCTGCTGTCAAAGATGATAAGGTTGTTTTAATTTCTCCTGATAAAGATATTGAAGTTGGTGCTGTGGTTCAATAAAATTAATTATTTATTAGCAAATTTCCAAAGTAACTTAAAATAATTTTTATAAGAATTATAAAGTTTTTCGCTTTCTATAATTATAACTAAAGGTTTCTCAAGCCAGAGTATTATTGATATTGAATTTTCAAATATCAAGGCCTCTGTATTTAATTCAAATCCATTGGGAATAAATTTTTAATATAATTTAAATTATCAGCATTATAAACAGTTACAAGAATTTCTTTAAATTTTTTTTTTATTGATTCATCTTCAAAAATTTCTGGATTTATTGTATTTAAGATTTTAACAATTTTAGAATAATCATTAAAATTCAGCAGATTTTTTATTGATTCAATTGCATTTTCTTCAGTAAAGGCCATTTTATTTATTTAGTTAGTAAGAATATTAATAAATCTTATTGAAAAAATAAAAAGAAAAAATTAACGGCAACATTTAAAGCCAGTCAATAAGAATTTAAGACCAAGTAGTATCCATAATAAAGATATACTTTGTTCTAAAGTCCATCTTCCCGACCAAAGCATGTATCCAAATACAAGCAACACTAGTGCAATTGTAAAATGCATCCACTTAGCACAATGGCAACCCATATTGCCACAATACATACATGCTTCTCCTTTCATCATACCAGTTTCTTTTTTCATAGCCATGATTAAAACACCTCCAATTTTATAAGATTATAAAGAATTTATAATATAAAAACTTACTGTTTTTTAAAAATGGGACTGAGCGGATTTGAACCGCCGACCCCCACCTCTCTGAATGAAATATCAGAGTGGTGCTATACCAGGCTAAGCCACAGTCCCTTAAGGATTAAACCTAAATGTTTTGTTTATAAATATTTCTAAGAATTATTAATATAAAACTCAAATTTCTTGACGTGTTTAGGATTGTGCGGACTGATGATTTGCATCCATTTATTTAACATTTCTTCTCCACAAATATTTATATTATATTTGTTATTCCAATTAGGATTTTTCACAAATTCTAAATAAATTGTTGATCTTAACCCGAGTTTATTAATTAAAGAATTTAATTGGTATCCTAATTCTTTTGATATAGTTGTAATTTGTATTCTTGGATAGAATTTTCCACGTTTCGGTTCTAAATATATTGTTCCATCTGTATCAAAAATGCTCTAATTATACATGAAATAAATTCTTCTTTTTTTGTAAAAATTTCTGGAATTTTTATGTTAATCTTTTTTACCGAGTGTTAAATCAAGGATATTATGCTTAAAATTCACTAAAGAATTTGACCATTTCTGGAAGCCATAAACTCCATCTTTTGGTATATCTCTTAAACTAACTCTTAAATTGTATAATTTTATATAAAGCTGTTTAATTACTTTATCATAATGTTATTTGTCATCTATAATGGGGCCTCTTAAAGCATAACTTCCCCTAGGTTTATTTCCATTTTTATAAAAGTTCATCGTACCATCTCCGATATGTAAACCAGTTTCCTCGGCTAATTCTTCGCTCGGCCTTTCAGGTAAAGAAATATTATCATTTGACCTCGGCAATTTGGATATATTAAAATTCATTTTACGTCGCTATAATTAAGATGTTTTTGTTTATAAACTTAATCACTGCAGTTGTCACTTGGACAGTTGGGAAATAATATATATTTTACAGAATATAAATAAAAACGCCCCAGGAGGGATTTGAACCCTCAACCACACGGTTTCAGTCTAGCGTTAACAGCCGTCTAAGCCATATTTTATATGTGAGCTCCACCAGGTTAAGCTACCGGGGCAATGATAAACACAATAAGAAATTCTTTTAAAAAGGTTTCTAAAACTTAATCAAAATAAATTGGAAATAATAAAAAATTTAGAGATAGTTTTTTAAATATCTTATTGATAGGATAAATTAGGGCATTAGAAAGTGTCGTTATTGCTGCAAGCGGATCTATTTTACTTGGCATTTTTATTGCATTAGGAACATTGCTAAAATGGCCAAATTGGATAAATTATGTTTGGGTAGCTGTTGCAATTTTGGGGGGAATTATTACATTATCATAATAAGAGATCAATCTTATTAATATGATTAGTTTTTCTTAATCAAGAAAATCTTTATTTTTTATTTTTTCCGGCAAATATTTTTCAGAAATAAAAGTAATTCCGCGAGCACTTAAAGCTTGAATCTCTGCTTTCGCTCCATTTTGTTTCATAGCTTTAAATTCTTTTTGCCATTCCTTATTATCTTTAAACCAGTCATATTCAGAAATTTGCTTTAATCTAGCCAAATCTGTCTCTTTTAATTTAATAAAATGTTTTTTTAAATCATATTTTTCTAAATCTTCTGCAGTAATCCCTAAAAATTTTACGCCTGGTATAGCTAATCTTTCTGATGCATGTGCGAGATTGATGCTACCATATTTTATAACGGAATAAATATAGAACCCGTAAGGATCATTATCTGTGAGAACATAAATTGGAAGTTTAAATTCTTCATACATCCTTTGCAATAATCTCCTTATTCCCCTAGTTGTTTGTCCCTGAGAACTAATTAATATACAATTTTGTTTATCCCAAAATTTATCTTCATTTAATCTTTCCCAAACAGCTGCTTTTTCCATATAAATAATATATTTAGCATCAACTTTCTTAAACTTAATATTTTCAACATTACTGGGGATGCTCCAACCACCACTCCCTAATTTATTCCACCTTATTATATCGCCAGAATCTTCTATTGTAACTTTTCCAACTATAGAACCATTTTTATTAGCATTGACATTTAATTGCTCCCTAGAATTATCAGTAATTAATTCAAGATCCTCTATAATATCATCACTTTCAGTTTGATCATCAACTAGATTAACATTTGTTCCGGGGACTGTACGCTTAGCCATATAAAAAACATCTCTTAAACTTGCATGTTTTCCCTCTTCAATTAAATTTTTACTTATAGAAGCGATTTCAATTGTCTGCAGGAATTTTTTAGCATGAGCGATATTAAAGAAATACCTCGTTGATGTTTTATCTCCGAGTTCTAAAGTTTTAGTTTTTTTATTAAAGATTACATTGCTTAAAGCCCTTATAGGAACAATAATATTTGGATTTTTATTTTTATCTATATCTTTAACTATTTTTATTCCTAAATTCTTTAATCCTTCTGAAGATTTATTTTTCTTGGCCATTTTCAGTTTCTAAAGTAGGAAGTTCTTTCTGCAGTAATTTCTGCAATTTTTCCTGCAATATTTCTTTATTATCATTTGTTAAACTTGATAATGCATTTGCCAATTCAGGAATGTATTTTTCAAATAAATTTATTTTTTCTCTTTGTTCCCCTGCTCTGATATGCTTATGAATGTAGATACTTAATTTTCTTCCGCATTCCTGCAATGCTAATTTTATTTCCTTGATAATCTCATCATAATGGGCAATTGCTTCTTTTGCTTCATTTGTAAATGGAACCCATACACTAGCAATATGTACCAATACAACGCAAGGTCCTACAGGGATATTGCTTCCACTTTGATTTAAACCGTATGATTTCCAATTTGTATCTGTAACTGCTTCTGTAATTGCACAAGCACCTTGTTGATATAAT
>CAYITI010000014.1:0-8939 GCA_964366235.1 Candidatus Woesearchaeota archaeon | reverse complement strand
AGAACAACTAACTGTTTTTCATCATCAATCGATTCTATAAATATCCTATATATCTCTTCAGTAGGCAAACCAGTGGCAGGAACTTCTCTTCCAAAAGCCCTGCATAATTGGGCCATCAGCCTATATTCAGTATCTGCAACTTTTTTTAGTTTGCAGTTTAAATAATAATATTTCAAGCCTATTTTTTTTTGTTTGCTAATCTCAATAATTTGATTCATTACATATTGGGTTACACATGTTTTGCCAGTTCCGGTTTTTCCATAGAGGAAAACATTGCTTGGTTTTTCTGTTCTTAATGCTGGAGCTAAAATGCCTGCTAATTGCTCTATTTGTTCGTCCCTATGAGGTATATTTTCAGGAGTATAATTGCTCTGAAGAGATTTTTTATTTTCGAAAATGAATGCATTATTAATATAATTTTCAAAGAATTTAGTTAAATCTTTATCACCCATTTTATATTAATTTATTTAAAGTTATATTTAAGCATTTTTATGGTAAAAAATACAGACCATGACCTCTATTTCATATGGAACTAATTTTTCATGATTTAAACCTATATTTCAAGTAGAGTTAATATTATTATATATATAATAATATATAATATAAAATAATTAATATAATTAATATATTATATAATAGAAAAATTTATAAATAGAAATTAAAAAATAAAAAACCTAAATCCTTAAAATTTTAATGTTTTAAGACTTAAAAATAGAAAATAACGATTTAAATAAATTAATTATTACATTAGTTTATAAAATAGAATTATTATCTGTTTTATTAATAATAAAACAAACCTAAATTAAGCTCGATTAGAAATTTAAGATTTAATTTAGTTCCAAAGGCAATATAGGTGTGAGTGTTATCTTCCATATAACTAAGAAAATCCAGCTTTGCATTTATTGCATCTCAGAGACTTGGATATTGGGTCTGATGTTGGTACTATTGACTATCTTGATAGTAATGCTCACTTGTTTAGAGAGCATGCGTAAAATTTAGACTATTTTTTAGAAAAAAGAGATATGGATAAAAAATTAAGTAATTTAAAATAAATAAAAAAAACAATAAAATTATATAAAACAATTAAAGAGTTAATGCAGTAATCTTAAATATCTTTTTTATTATTTAAATAAATCTATAATTTTAATCCTCGAATAAACACAAAGTTTATAAATAAGTTGTTACTTTAAAATTATTAAGAGGAAAATAAGATATGGCAACTGATGATAAAAAATATAATTCTAGACAACTTTTAGGTAAATTAATTGTAACCAAAACAGGAAAAAGATTTGGAGAGGTTGGGGACCTTACATTTGAGACAAGAACTGGAGAATTAATTCACGTTGTTGTTAGAAACCCTACAGGATATTGTGAGGGTCTTGAACTGGAAAAAGATAAAACAGGAAACCCATTAATCCCATTTACAGCTGTGGTCGCTGTTGGTGATTTTATTGTTGTCGCTGAAGAAGAAATAATCTAATTCTAAAACTATTTAAATCTTAAATTTATATCAAATTTATGGAAGAAATAATGAATTTTAAAACAACTGCTGAAATAAAAGTCTCAACAAAAATAATTGATCAAATCATCGGGCAAGAAGCTGCAGTTAATATAGTTAAAAAAGTTGCTAAACAAAGACGTCATCTATTATTGATTGGTTTGCCTGGTGTAGGTAAATCTTTAGTTGGCCAGGGTTTAGCCGAATTAATTCCAAAAGAAAAATTAGTTGATGTGCTTTCATTCCCAAACTCCGCTGATGATAATATTCCCTTAATAAGAACCGTTCCAAGAGGGCAAGGGAAAAAAATTGTCACAAAAGCCAAATTACAAGAGATGTCTTATTTAAAAAATCAAAATTTAATTTTTTTTGTATTATTAATCCTAACAATGATTGCTCCATGGTGGATAAGAAAATATTATGGAGATATAATGGCAGCTGCTTCTTTAATCGGAAGCATGATATTTTTAGGGGCTTTTGTTATATTCATTAATCTAAATAGAAAAATCAATTTAAAAACCAGTGAAGTTAGTTCACCAAGATTATTAATAGATACATCAAACATAGAAAGAGCACCATTTATAGATGCAACAGGTAGTCATTCAGGTGCATTGCTCGGCGATGTACTTCATGATCCTCTTCAGAGCGGTGGCTTTGGAACTCCTCCACATGAACGTTTAATTCCTGGAATGATTCACCGTGCGAATGGTGGTGTTTTATTTATAGATGAAATTGCTAATTTAAATCCTAAATCTCAGCAAGAACTGCTTACTGCTTTGCAAGAAAAAAAATATCCAATTACAGGGCAAAGCGAAAGAAGTTCTGGAGCTATGACTCGAAGCGAGCCAGTGCCATGTGATTTTGTTTTAGTTGCAGCAGGAAATCCAGAAACAATAAGAAATATGCATCCAGCTTTGCGATCTAGAATTAGAGGGTATGGTTATGAAGTATATATGGATCATGAATTAGATGATAATTTGGAAAATAGAAACTTATTTGTCAAATTTATTGCTCAAGAAGTTGCAAAAGACGGAAAAATACCTCACTTTACCAGAAAAGCGGTATTAAAAATAATTGAGGAAGCTAAAAAAAGAAGCAATACTTCTGGAAAATTAACTTTAAGATTAAGAGAACTTGGGGGATTAATAAGAGCAGCAGGAGATTTAACATTAGAAGAACATGCAAAATTTGTTGAACAAGAACATATTATCAAAGCGATGAGATTAGCTAGAACACTAGAACAACAAATGGCAGATAAATACATTCAGCAAAAAAAGAGATATCAAGTTATAACCACAAAAGGAAATTTAATTGGAAAAGTAAATGGATTAGCAGTAATGGGAGGAGAAGATCATTTCTCGGGTATTGTTCTTCCAATAGAATCAGAGATTACTCCTGGTGGAAAAAAAGCAGAGTTTATTGCCACAGGCCAATTAGGCAAAATAGCAAAAGAAGCAATAAAAAATGTTTCGGCTATTATTCTAAAACATTTTGGAGAAGATATTAAGGAAAAATATGATATATTTATTCAATTTTTGCAAACAGCAGATACAGGAGTCGAGGGAGATTCAGCAAGCATTTCTGTAGCAACCGCAATTGTTTCAGCATTAAAAAAAATTCCAGTAAGGCAGGAGGTAGCTATGACTGGAAGTTTAAGTGTAAGAGGAGAAGTCTTGGCAATTGGGGGTGTAAATTCTAAAATAGAAGCAGCAATTGAAGCAGGGATTAAGGAAGTTATTATTCCAAAATCAAATGAAAAAGATGTTTTCTTAAGTAAAGAAGATAGATCTAAAATTAAAATAATTCCCGCATCAACAATACAAGAGGTTCTTAAGCACGCTTTGTATTGGAAAGGCAAAGAGAATATTCTTAAAAAATTAAGCAGATAAATTTTTATAAGTATCATAAACCTCTTTTTTTAGACTCCATTTTCTTTTAATATTTCTGCCCGAACTTTCTTCTAAGCATATAATTAAATTTTTATTTTTTAATTCTTTTAATAGATTTAAAATAAACTCATCATCTCTTATCAAATTTTCAGCGATATGATATGTATAAAGAAAGATTGGGTAGTTTTCATAAAATACCCTTAAAATTTCTTCTTTCAGTTTTTCTTTTTTTACCAGAGAGATTTTTGACATAATCTTTTTTAAAACAATTTATATAAAAACCATTCGGTTAGCCTTATAAACAACAATCTTTAAATACTCTTTTTAAATTAATCTTAAAATGCCATTCATAGGATTTAATTTTGACAAAATTTCTGCAGAAAGAATAAGCGATGAAGTAAAAAGGGATATTAATGTTAAGCATAGTTTAAATATAAAAGATTTAAAGGAAGAAGAAATCAATTTAGAAAAAAAACAAGAAGTATTAAGATTTACGTTCGAATTCTTATTAAATTATGAGCCAAATATAGGCTTAATAAAAATAGAAGGCCATTTATTATTCCTAGAAAACCCCAAAAAAATTAAAGAAATGGTTCAAGAATGGAAAAAAACTAAAAAAATATCCCCGGAAATAATGCGAAATTTATTTAATACAATATTAACAAAATCCAATATAAAAGCATTGCAACTATCACAAGATATTAATTTGCCTCCTCATCTACCTTTACCGAGATTAGAACAACAAAAGAGAAATATAAATGAATATATTGGCTAAATAAATTCATTTAATGTTTTTATTTGTTTCTGCTTTTTTTCTGCTTCAACCCAATTTATCCCTTCTTTTTTCATTATTTTAAGAATTCTTAATTCCCTCTCCATTTAATAAGATTAAGAAGCCTTGTTTATATACTTTCTCAAAATTTATTATGAATATTAAAATATATGTTAAGAATTAAAATTAAATTTATAAGCATGATTACTAAATAATTACAATTTTTTATAATAACCCTTTAAACCTTCTCTGACTATTTTTTGTTCTTCTTCAGTTATTCTTAAACCCTTGCCCATAAAGAAGCCACTTAATATTAAAATTAATCCCACTATAACCTCTGTTACTTTTATAGATAAAGGAGCATTGTTGCTTGGATCAAATAATCCCGTAATAATTACAATTAATCCAAGAGTCATAGATGAATAAGCAACTAAAATTAATTTGTTTGGCTTTAATGTAGATACTGCAATCATAAATATTGCAATTAATATAAAAGCAATTAATTGTAATTCACTTCCTTGAATTATTTGTTCTTTAATTAATGCTTGACTTACAGCAAGGCCTTCTACAAATGATAATATAATTACACCGAGTAATATTAAAAAAAAACTAAGATTTGTTTTTATATTAATTTTTACCAAAATATCACCACTTTAATAAAAAATTAACCAATATATATTACTTTTGTTTTAAAAATTGAAAATATTTTTATACTTAATCTACTTTTTAAATTTATGAATGCATCTTTTCAAGAAAATGTTATAAATTCTTTTAAAAAAATTAGAGAAGATATTGATTTTTTGAAGTTAGAATTGAATAAGATTAAAGAATCCCTTTTAATTAAAAATAATGAAATTTTAACCTTAAAAAAGCAAATTGAATATCAAAATGAGCTTATTTCAAATAAAAAAGAACAAAAAGAAGAAATCTCCACTGGAAATGACAGGGCCATCAATCCCCATCAACAATCATCAACAATCATCAACAATGACTTCACGACGGAGGCCATTTCCTATGGAACTCAAAATAAACCATTAAGAATGTTATTAGAAAACAAATTTAGATCATTAACTGATATGGAATTTTCAGTTTTTATGGTGATTTACCATTTGGAAGAAGAGCTTGGAAAGGTTACTTATAGAAATATTGCAAATAAATTCAATTTAACTGAGTCAACTGTTAGAAACCATATTACTAACTTGATCAATAAAAGTATCCCTATTGACAAAGAAAGAGTGTTTAATCAAAAGACATTTCTCTATATCAAGAAAGATTTTAGAGAGCTTAATATGGCTTCACAACTTCTTGAATTAAGACAATTACCAAAAAATACAGTCGATAAAACAGAGAAATAGCATCAAAATCGACCAATTCTTTTAACCGAATGATAAACTCATTTTTCTAATCTTGAATAGAATTATTCTGCGTTCTTAAATTTTTATTATTTTCTAATTCTTTAATTAGGCCTGCTCAATTCTCTTTAATTAAATTTTTTAATTAATTTAATACTCTTTTTTTACAATTAAATATACCGATTTACAATTCTTGTTCTAGAATTATCAATAAATCTCTCATTTTCTATAATTATCTCTACTTTTTATAAATAAACAATCATTATCCTTTTAATTAAGTCTACTTTTATAATAATATTAACCCTCATTTTTTATATTTATACCTACTAATTTTCATCTTTTGCTTCTAATAGCCTTTTTAATCTCTTTTTCTATGTAAAAAACCTTCCTTTTTGTATCAATATTCATCTTTTCCTTAACATCAAACCCCATTCTTTTTATATCACTTATATGCCTTCTAATGGTTACAATACTTAATTTTAAATCTTTTGCAATATCTTCATATTCTAAAGGTATTTCTGCTAAATTTAACATTTGTATCACTCTTTTTTGAGCAGGAGTCAAATTTTCTTTAAGATTTTGAAGCGATTGAACGTTCATGAACGCTTGATTTGAACGCTTGAACGCTCTTGAACGTTCATGAACGCTTGAACGCAGGGGTATATTTTTTACCGTCGATTTTTTCCTAATTTCTTCTAAAATACCCCCCATATAAGCAAAATCGCGTTCAAGGCGTTCAAATTTTCTATCATAATCTTGA
This sequence comes from Candidatus Woesearchaeota archaeon, assembly GCA_964366235.1. Taxonomy (GTDB): domain Archaea; phylum Nanobdellota; class Nanobdellia; order SCGC-AAA011-G17; family GW2011-AR20; genus GW2011-AR20. The sequence goes on along the minus strand of CAYITI010000014.1, from coordinate 2,668 downwards.
TGTTTTTCTTTAAAGAAACTCAAAACTCCGTTAATCAGACTAATATCTTTTTTAATATTCGAGAAAGAGCCATTTAAATTATTTTTTAACTTATTAATCTCATCATCTTTTTTTCTACTGAAGAACCAAAAACCCATAATATTTTGACACATTACTCGTTATTAAAGTTTTCTAAAAGATAAGATTAAATCTTTTAAGCAATTATCAAATATTTTGAACGTTCAATCGCGTTCAAAAATATAGTAAATTTTAAAAACAAGCTAATTTTTTAATAAAATAATATGATTAAGGCAATAATTTTCGATTTAGCAGAAGTTTATCTTAAAGGTTTTTGTGGTGTTGAAGATTGTCTTGAAGAAAAATTAAATATGAGTGCAAAAGAGATTGGGATAAACTTCAAAAAGACAGCTGAATTTAAAAAATTGATGGAAGGCAAAATAACCGAAGATAAATTTTGGAATCAAATAATCTCACGTAACAAATGGACTGTTAAAATTAATCATTTTAAAAAAGCAATTCGAGACAATTTTGCTGAAATTGAAGGAACAAGAGAGATTATTGAGAAACTTAAAAATAAAGGATATAAATTAGGTTTACTTTCTGATCATGCAAAAGAATGGGTTGATTATTGTAATAAAAAATTTGATTATCATAAATTATTTCATTCAACACAATATTCTTTTGAAGTTGAATGTTGCAAAACAGATAAAAAAGCGTTTAAATTAATATTAAAAAAATTAGGAGAGATTCCGGAAGATTGTTTATTTATTGATGACAATGAAAAAAATATCAAAGTTGCAAAATCAATGGGGTTAAATAGAATACAATTCAAGAATTCAGAACAATTAAAAAAAGAATTAAAAACTTTCGCGATAAATCTTTGAGATTGACAAGAATCAAATGAACTTAAATCTATGAAATTTATCTAATCTTGATGTTGAATTAGGAAAACTCTTCTTTCAAAATATTAGTGAAACATTAAAATTTTAAAATCAGACAAGATTAAAACTTTTTAGCAATGATTAAACATTTCTTAAATTTTAGATAAATATAAATAGATCTCATTATATTATTTAACATGAGTTTAGAATAAATTATATATTTATTAAAGAAATAGATGAAAAGAAAATGGCCAATGGACAACAAGTTCAAATAAGAAGGGATTTAAAACCTTTATTTGCAGACAATATAGTTGTTGAAGCAGAAATAAAGGCGAATAAAAAGAACATGAAAGATAAAGAGTTTCATGTACGTCTAATATTTATAGATACAAAAACTACTCAAGTGGTTTCTGAGGTTGTACTTTCTAGATTGACAACAAGGGATTTACAAAATGTTTTAAATGAAACTATGGAAAAGCTTAATGAAATAATAAAAACAGGTAAACTACCAGAACAGCCAATAAAAGTAAGTGGAGAAAATTTGAATTATCTCGGTTAAAAATAAAAGTCCTATTCCATCTAAAATTTTTTAATATTTGATTAAAATCTTTGTTTTTAAAATTTATCATAAACTTTTAAGAATTGCTTAAAATATTCTAGCAGAATATAAATTAAATATAAAACACAATAATTCTACTACTTCTATTATGTTTTTTAGCTAAAAATACTGGCCTTTTTGACAAATATTGTGTATTTTGTGAATTTATTCATAAGAACTTCGCTTAAGACTGATTAAACGAATGGGTTTTATTTTTCTCTTTCTTCAATTATCTTTTTTGATTTAGTTTTAACGAATTTTGCTAACGTTATAAATAAACCAAGAATCAAAGCAATAATCGAATTAGATTTATTATCTAAAGGAAATGAGGGATACAATGCTTTTGAAATTTCTAGAGCCCTCATATAACTACAGCAGAAACGATAAAAACTCTAAATGCGCCCCTAAGTAAGAATGCTGTATGAATGCTCATTCCCTTAACATCATCTTCTTTCATATCTTAACCTCGATAAATATAATCAGATCTTTAAACCGTTCCATACCTTTAAATAACATATTCGCTTAATCTACCTATGCTAAAAGAAGACTTTCTAGATAAAGTAAAAACAGAATTAAAATTAAGAGGAAATTCAAATAAAACAATTTCATCTTACTCATTCTTCTTAAATAAATACCTTAAATCTATAGATAATCCTGAAACAATTACTTTAGATAAAATAAAATCTTACTTAGCTTCTCAAATAGATAAATACTCAAATAAATCTCAAGCATTATTAATTTCAAGCTTAAGATTCTTTTATACTTATATCATAGACAAGCCAGAGATATTAAAAATAAAAACACCAAAAAAAGAAAAAAAACTTCCTGTAGTTTTAACGAAAGATGAAGTTAAATCTTTAATACAAGCAACACAATTTGAAAAAACTAAATTAATAATAAAATTGTTATACTCAACAGGTTTAAGAGTTTCTGAATTAGTAAATTTAACTCCAAAAGACTTAGATTTTCAACAAAATATGGGCTGGGTTAGAAAAGGTAAAGGAAGCAAAGACAGAACATTTAACATTTCAGAAAAATTAAATAAGGAATTAAAAAAATATTTAGAAAAAAATAAAAATAAAAAATATGTTTTTTCTGAACAACAACCATTATCACCAAGAAATATACAATTAATATTAAAAAGATTAAGTAAAAGAGCAAATATAAACAAAAAAGTAACCCCCCATAC
>CAYITI010000013.1:0-9089 GCA_964366235.1 Candidatus Woesearchaeota archaeon | reverse complement strand
TCATAATTTTAAAATTATGGAAGGCGCTTTATTCGGGATTAAATGGGTTTGAAGAGGTATTATCCTTGCAATTTCTTTTTTGAAAAAATCTTCAAAATTAGAAAAATTTAGAAATTTATTAAAAAAATATTCTAAATTTAAAGAAGTTGACTGTTATAATGATATTTTGTTTATAATAAAATAAAAAAATAAAGGCTGGTTTTGCACCAGCCATGAAAGGGCATTTCAAGGGGGTCGAAAAAAGAACTTCTACTTTGCCCTTAAAGTGTGATTTGTGCTACTATCATTTTTTAAAAAAATAAAAAAAAGGCTTAATAACGCCTACTTCCAACCATTTCAATTCCAAGTTCACTGCTCATTTTTCTAATTTCAGCACTTGGTCTACTATGGTCAACTTTTCCAAGTACATATGGGCTGTTAACACCTGTAATGATTGTCATTACTCTTAATCTGTTGTTCATATCTTCACTTACTCTTGCACCCCAAATAACTTGTGCATCTGGATCAAGTGCTTGTGTTACAATTTCACCTACCCTGTTTACTTCATCTAGCGTTAAATCTTCTCCACCTGTTATGTGGATTAATGCACCTGTAGCTCCTTCATAAGTTACGTCTAACAAAGGGTTACTTAATGCACGTTTAACTGCCTCATCAACTCTTTTTTCACTATCACTTTCTCCAATCCCAATGACGCTTACTCCTCCACCTTGCATTATTGCTTTAACATCAGCATAGTCTAAATTTACTAAACTTGGAACAGCTATTGTTTCTACAATACCTTTAATCATTGTTGAAACAAGTTCATTAGCTACGGCAAATGCTTGTTTTAATGGTAAGTTTCCTGCTATTTGTACTAATCTATTATTATCAATAACAATTACTGTATCTGAAACTTGCCTTAATTGTTGTAAACCAAATTCAGCTTTATCCACTCTTGCTTTTTCAATATCTAAAGGCATTGTAACAGTGCCTATAACAATTGCATCCATCTCTTTAGCCATCTTTGCAATAACGGGAGCACTTCCTGTACCAGTTCCACCACCCATTCCTGCACAAATAAATATCATATCAGCACCTTGTATTACCTGTTTTAATTCATGCATTGTTTCTTTGGCTGCTTCAGCTCCTTTTTGCGGGAATCCTCCGCAACCCAAACCACGAGTTAAATCTGGTCCAAGTAAAACCTTATGATCAGCTTCAGAAATATCTAAATGTTGCTTATCTGTATTGCAAGCAATTATTTCAGCACCTTGAATTCCTTTTCTGTATAACCAAGAAACCATATTATTACCCGCACCGCCAGCACCAATAACTTTGATATTAGCTTGGCCAACCTTTATGTCTTCATATTTATTTTGTTTTGAACCTTCTAAAGCACTTTGTATTATAAAATCCATTTTTTTTATCCCCCTGTTTTTTTATTTTTTTATTATTATTAAGGCATATACTCTGGTATCATAAAGTTTATATATTAGTTTAACATATACCTCTCTTAGAAAGAGTTAATCGCCAAAAAATACTCTTCAAAATAAGTTCGCCAAGAACGAATTTATTTCGCCAAAATCGTTAAACACATTTAAATTTTGTCGCCAAACAAAATTTAAATCGCAATTTTTCTTTAAATTTTAATTAACTATGTTAAAACTAATATTTAAATCTTATTAATATAGAATATATATTTTCTAGAATATAAATCTTATTTAATTTGATAAGATTCATTAAATAAAATGAAAAAAATTTCAGAAAATTTTGGTGATAAAATTGAGATTTCTACAAATGATAAAAATTTTTCTGGAATATTAATTCCGTCGGTAAATAAAAATATTGTTGTATTAAAACTTGATTCTGGCTATAATCTTGGAATAAAAAAAAATAGAATAAAAAAAATAAAATTAATTAAAAAATTTGAAGAGAAAAAATCTAATTTTGGAGAAATTGTGTATAAAAAAGATTTACCTACAATTTCAATTTTGCATACAGGGGGAACAATTGCTTCGCGGGTCTCTTATGAAACAGGAGGAGTGATTTCAGCATTTACCCCAGAAGAATTAATTGAAATGTTTCCAGATCTAAAAAATATTGCAAACTTTAAAACCAGATTAGTAAGAAAGATGTGGTCAGATGATTTAAGATTTAAACATTTCTCAATTCTTGCAAGAGAAATTGAAAAAGAAGTTAAAAACAAAGTTGAAGGCATAATCATTGGAATGGGAACAGATAACTTAGCTGTTGCAGCTGCTTCTTTAAGCTTTGTCTTAAAATCTTGTCCTGTCCCAGTCATTTTGGTTGGAAGTCAGAGAAGTTCTGACAGAGGATCAAGCGATGCTTACTTAAATCTACTTTCAGCTTCATTATTTATTGCGAAAACAGATTTTGCAGATGTTGCCTTATGCATGCATGAGAACTTAAATGACAAAACTTGCTTAATCTTGCCAGCCTGCAAAACTAGGAAATTGCATACTTCTAGAAGAGATGCGTTTAAGGTTGTAAATGATAAACCTATTGCAATTGTTAATTATAAAACTAAAGACATTAATTTTTTAAAAGAAGATTATACTAAAAAAGGAGGAAAATTAATTATTGAAGATAAATTTGAAGAAAAAGTAGGCTTAATTAAAGTTACAGTTAATATGAATTCTAAACAATTTAAAGCTTATCATGGATATAAAGGATTAATTATTGAAGGAACTGGTTTAGGTCACATACCTTTAGATGTTATTGACAAAGAAACTAAAGAACATAATAATATTAAAAAAGAATTAAAGAAATTAGCTAAAAATACTCTAATTGTAATGACCTCCCAATGTTTATTTGGAAGGGTCAACATGAATGTTTATTCCAAAGGAAGGGAATTGCAGGAAATTGGAGTAATTTCGGGGGAAGACATCTTACCGGAGGTTGCATTTGTTAAACTTGCTTGGTTGCTTGGAAATTACAGTAAAAATGAAGCTAAAGAATTAATTGGAAAAAATTTAAGAGGGGAGATTAATGATAATCTTGGGAAAGAATTCTTAGATTAAAATGGTTAAATTGCTTCCGGAAAAGTTATTCAGAAAAATTTATTCATTAGTCCCAAGATTATGCGTTGAGGTGATTATAAATAATAAAGAAGGGATTATTTTAATAAAAAGGGAAATCAAACCATATAAAGGAATGTGGCACTTGCCAGGAAGTACTTTAATGTATAATGAAACTTTAGAACAAGGAGCTAAAAGAACAGCAAAAAGTGAAACTGGACTTGATATTAAAATAAAAAGAGTTTTATGCAATCTTGAATATTTTAATAGTAACTTCCCGCAGGGTCACGGAGTTGGCATCGTTTATCTGGCAGAGCCAATAAAAGGAAAATTGAAAGGGAATAAATATGGAAGAGATGTAAGGTTTTTTAAAAGAATTCCAAAGAATATCATTAAAAAACATAAAGATTTAATTAAAAAATATTATCAAGGCAATAGAAAATGTTTGACTATAAAGATTTAAACTTGAAAATAGGATTAGAGGTGCACCAGCAATTATCAGATAAAAAACTATTCTGCAATTGTTCAACAAAATTTAAAGAAGAAAAACTTGAATTAGAATTTCTAAGAAAATTAAGGGCAACAGCAGGAGAAACTGGTAATGTTGATATAGCAGCCCAATTTGAAGAATCTAAACACCGAGAATTTATTTATCATGGCTATAAAGATGAATACTGCCTAGTAGATTGTGACGATCAGCCGCCTTATGAAATTAATAAATATGCTTTAATCACAGCTTTAAGTGTTTCTAGATTATTAAAACTAAATGTTCCAGATGAAATAATTATAATGAGAAAAATAATTACAGATGGTAGTGCCTGCAGCTCATTCCAGAGAACAGCTTTAATTGGTTTTGGAAATAATAATTCTTTTATTCAAACATCTCAAGGAAAAATTAAAGTCGCAAGCTTATGTTTAGAGGAAGATGCATGTAAAATTGAAAAAACAGATGGAAATAAAGTTTATTACTCTTTATCCAGACAAGGGATCCCTTTAATAGAGATAAGCACAGAACCAGATATAAAGACACCAGAGCAAGCCAAAGAAACAGCTGAAAAAATTGGGATGATATTAAGAAGTTTTTCTTCGATTAAAAGGGGAATTGGAACTATAAGGCAGGATGTTAACTTGAGTATTAAAAATGGGGCAAGAATAGAGATAAAAGGATTTCAAGAATTAAGAATGATGCCTAAAATAATAAATTATGAAATAGCAAGACAGTTTAATATGGTCTTACAGGGCAAAAAAGTTGAGAAGGAGGTTAGGAAGGCAAATGAAAATGGAACAACCTCATTTTTAAGGCCATTGCCAGGATCAGCTAGAATGTACCCGGATACAGATATTAAAACTGTAATTGTAGACCAAGGATTATTAAAACAAATTAAGATTCCTGAATTAATTACAGATAAAATTAAAGATTTGCAGAATAAATTTAATTTAAGCGAGGAACTAAGCACACAAATAATAAAACAAAATATTCCTTTAAATGATTACGTTAAAAAATATAGCAATATTAAAGTTGGGTTATTATCTGGGATGTTATTAAAATATAATAAAGAACCTAATTTGAATAAATCTTTAGATTTATTAAATTCTGATAAAATAACAAAAGATGTTTTTGACGATGTAATCCTTGTAGGTGGAGCTTATTTAATTAAATCACAAATTTCTTTAGGTGAAATTGAAAAAGAAATTAAAAACATTATAAAAGAAAAGCCAGAATTAAGCGTAAATGCCATTATGGGAATTTTAATGAGTAAATATCGTGGCAAAGTAGATGGAAAGAAATTAATTGAGATAATCCAAAAAGAATTATCTACTAAATAATTAATACTTAACTTTAATAAATAAAAAATTTTAATAAATTTATGAAATTTAAAAAGACAATTTCGTTTATAATAGTATTAATGTTGCTTATTCTAGCCAGCAGATTAATCAATACTTACTCAACAAAATACCTCGATTCTAGATATCCAAGGCAGAATGGAGTAATGACAGGAACACAGGAAATTTATATCAAAAACGGGGATGAGGCTATTTTATTGCTGCACGGGTTAACAGCGAATCCTTATTCAGTTAAAGAAATGGCTGAATTTCTTGCAGATCAAGGATATACTGTTTATGCACCTGTAATTAAGGGTCATGGAACAAGTGTTTTTGATTTGGAAAAAACAAATTACATAGAATGGCGTAAATCAGCCCAAAGTGCTTATATAAAATTAGCTAAAGATTATGATAAAATTTATGTAATTGGAACTTCATTGGGAGGATTACTTGCTTTAGACATAGCAGCAAATCATAAAGTTCAAGGTTTGGTTGTTGTTAATACACCGATTGAATTAAATTCAGCATTAACTGATTTAATACCCTTAATCTACCTGGTTAGTCCTTATAGCATTCGTGCTTTATTCACTTTGGAAGAATTGTCTGTTGCAGTCGAGTTAAAGTTATATGATACTTTGCCATTAAAAAGCGCAGCACAATTAATGAGCTATCTTAATTTTGTTAAAACTCAACTAAAAAAAATAAATTCCCCTATCTTAGTTGTTCAAGCAACAAAAGATGATTTGGTAAAACCAGAAAGTGCTATTTATATATTAAATAATGTTAATTCAAAAAATAAGGACCTATTATGGCTGAGAAACTCTACTCATATTAATCTTGTAAAATATGATAGAGAATTATTAAAACAACGCGGTTATAAATTCATAAAAAATGTCTAAAACAAAATATTTTATAATATTATTCATATTATGGCTAATTTATTTTTTCACGAATTACCTTAATGCAGAAAGAACAGCGTTTAATTTTTGGATTTCTTTAGATAATTTAATTCCATTCATTCCAGGTTTTGTTATTTTTTATCTATTATATTTTCCTTTAGTATTATTTCAATTTTTTATAATTAAAAAAGAAAAAGATTTTATAAATGTTGCAAAAGCAAATATTTTTGTTATTATAATAAGCAATATAATATTTTTATTATTGCCAACAAAGATAATAAGGCCTGAATTAATTGTAAATGATTTTTCAGGTTTTATTTTAAGCTTGATATACTTAATTGATAATAATGTAAACTTATTTCCTAGTTTGCATGTTTCAATGTCACTATTAGCTTTTCTAAACATTATAAAATTTAAAAAAAATCTAAAATTTACAGTTTTAGCAATATTTATATTAACAACATTATCTACATTATTTATTAAACAGCATTATGTTATTGATATTATTGGAGGATTAATCCTGGGTTTTATATCATATAAAATTTATTTTAAAAAAAGAGGTGCTTAATTTGTTTAAATGGTATGGATTATTAGGAATATTAATGGTTTTATTTACACAATTAAATTTTTATTTTAAAATTGAACCTTTTGCATCCTGGTATTTTCCAATCATATGGTTTGGCTATATTTTTATTTTAGATGCAATAATCTTCAAATTAAAAGGGCATTCTTTAATCATGTCAAGAAAAGAGCAATTTTTTAAGGCATTATTGCTTTCAGCTTTAATATGGTGGTTGTTTGAATTAATTAATTTAAAAACATTGAACTGGGAATATTTTACTTTTACAGATTACAGAGAGCCATGGTGGTTAAGGTTTTTTATTTTCGGAACAATTGCATTCTCAACTGTCTTGCCAGCTGTAATTGAAACTTACGAATTATTAAAGACATTTAAATTATTTAATAAAATCAAACTATTAAAGCATCATAAAATTACCCATAAATTTTTGCACTCAATGATTTATATTGGGGTAGTTATGTTAGCATTAGCTATGATATGGCCTAAATATTTTTATCCTTTTGTTTGGTCAGCATTTTTCTTTTTGCTTGATCCAATAAATTATCTTCATAAGCAGCCAAGCATAACTGGATATTGGAAATCTGGAAACATAAAAATTCCCTTGGCTTTATTTGTTGCAGGAACTCTATGCGGATTATTATGGGAATTCTGGAATTATTATGCTGTAATAAAGTGGTACTATGAAATTCCCTTTGTCGGATTTTTTAAAATCTTTGAGATGCCTATTCTTGGTTATTTAGGATATGGGCCATTTGCATTTGAGTTATTTGCAATGTATTATTTTGTTAAAAATTTGCATTTACCTAGAACCACACATAGTTTTTTAGAATTAAAAAGAATTTAAATTAAATTTTCTAGTGTAGAATGTATTGCACCTAAGCCTGCACCAATCATCCCGGATGTATAGGTTGGATGTTCTTTCACTATTTCTTGCATCTCTTTCGGCTTAATAAAACTATAAACAACCGGTGTCGCGATTGTTAGAGCAATACATATTTTTTCTAAAATAGGCAGATAAGCTGTATTAAATTCATTGGACATTAAAACTTCAGAAGTTTTTTGAACCAAATCAATTAATAAATAACTCCCACCATATCCAAGAATAAATGCACTACCCATACTTCTTTCTTGGAAAAATTTAGGTGCGTAATTAATTGCCTTATGATACAAAAAATTTACAGTGTCAAACAAAAATGGCTTTTTCATAATCTTTTTATTTAAAATTTTTAAACTTATTTAGATTCCTTTTTCTTTTCTATTTATAGAAATTCCCATTATAAATGTAAGGTACCAATCTGCTAAACCTAGAATTGGCTCATATCTCTTCATTTTTTCAAATTCATTATTTCTAATTATATTTTTAAGATCATTTATAAAAATTTTACCATTAGACAGACTTAATTTTTTATTAAAATAAATATAAGATATCCCTAAATCTTCTATTCTATGAGCATCAGAAACAGCAATGTAAGGTTTTTTATTTTTAATTGCTAAATCTTTTGCTACTCTATTGAATTTTTTATTATATTTTCCTATTATAGGTATAAATTCTAAATTTTCTGGAATTATAAATTGTGAATTATGAGCTTCAATAGCATCATAATAATCTAAATATTTTTCTAATCTTCTTTCTCCCATCCCAAATTGAGTATAAGGATTTGAAGCTATTTGTATTAATTCTTTATCTTGACAATATTTTAATATATATTCTAAACTCTTCTTATTTGGCAATTGATTACTTCCAATCACTATATGCCTTAATCTTTCTCCATTTTCATCAACAATAACTGCTTGAGAATTCAAAATAATTGTTTTTTTATTTTCTTTTTCAATTATTAATGCAATATTATCTAGTTTGTCTGCTTTATAACTATTTGGTAAAAATCTTGATTCATTTACAAGATAATTGAATCTATCATGAACAGAATCTTTAGGAATATCAAATTCTTCACTTGTAATTGCACAAATATCTAATTCTTTATGAAAACAAGTGTCTGCTATTAACTTCAATAAATTCTTATTTTCATAACCTTGAACTCTTAACCAATAACGTTGAAATCCAATTGGACCATACATTCTTAAATCTGCTTGAATTATACCTATTAATTTCTTAAATTCACTTAATTCTTCCTTATTTACTTCATATGTTTTTTGAGATGATCCCATCATAATTTCTCCGATTATAACTTTACCGAAATCTATTAAAAACTTTCTTCTGTTAATCCTAAATAAAATTTAAGATAAGTTTTTAAATATTATCTAAATTTATTTAATTATGGTTGATGAAATAAGTGCTATTGAATTAGTATCATATTATTATAATCATATAAAAAATCCTTGTAAGACAGAGCAAGGTTTAGATATCAGATATTTTTGGGTTGATGAAGCAAAAAAATTATTAAATCTTGATAAAGTAAACAATGATCCGCTTGCTAAGAGTCTTTTAGAAGGGATTATTGATATATATTTATAATTTTGGCTTGCTTATACTAACATTCTTAATTAAAACTTCTGGTGTTGTAACAGGAGTTTCAGCTTCCCATGATTTAAGATGCTTATTTTCTTTTCCGACCGAATAAATATTCTTCATTATATTAAGGAAATTATCACTTACCCTAATATTTTTAACTGGTTTAGTTATCTCGCCTTTTTCAATTAAAAATATTCCATCTCTTGGAATCGTTGAGAAATCCCCTGTTAAATGATTTTGAAATCTTGTATACCAAACATTTGTTATATATAATCCTTTTTTAATATCAAAAACATTTC
>CAYITI010000012.1:0-9140 GCA_964366235.1 Candidatus Woesearchaeota archaeon | reverse complement strand
CCGCTCTATATCAAAGCCCTTCATTAATGGCATCTTTGATGTTCTGGCTAAAGTGTTTATTCTATAAATGGGTTCTTTATTGTTTGGGTAAAAATATTCTCCAGATTTATTTTTATGTCTAATAACTACTTCCTCTTCTGGATTGTATAAAGGAATCATTAAATCACTTAATTCTATATTAAGTGCCCTTGCAATTATTCCTTTGTCTGAATCAGATATGGCTTTGTTTTCATCAAGTAAGGATCCTATATCTTCAGAAGGGTGAAGATTCATTGCTTTTATTTTTTCTTCTAGATTTGAGAAACTAAGATTTTCATTTTTTATATGTTGTCTAATTAATTGGACGATTGCTTTATTATTATTCCTATAATCAATAAATAATTCTTTAGTTCTTTCTTCACCTAAAATATATAGTTCTTTTTGAGCACGTCTAACATCACCCCCGAATGTAACTGCAATTATGAGGGCATCTTTATTCTTATCTCTACTTGTAAAACTATGACGATGAAATGGGGTTATATAATTCGAATCTCCTGTATTCATCTCCACAGAATGTTTACGTCCATTAATCTCCTCCCAATAAAAATTTACAGGGCCTATAAAGAAAGTCATTTGATGCAAAAAGTGACCATTATTATAGGCTACATCCGGATTTTCTGGATCTAAATTATCAACAACTCTAAGTTCCTTAATCCATTCAGGTTTAAATGGACCCAATCTTGACATTGCAGTATCTCTATAATCATAATAAGGTGTTCTAGAACTGGTTTTATCTTTTCTGTCAAATATCCTGCTAGAATTTTTTGATTCTTCTGCTCTCATTATTCTTATGCTGTTAGTACAATCATCTAATGGAATATGTAAATCAGAAGGGTCTATCTGGTAAACTTCCCCCATTTTATCAATGAGCATATAAAAATCTTTAATATCACAGTCTCCTTTGAGCATTTCATCTAATTTTTTTGAGTCAATTTTTAATTCAAGTGTAGCTACTTCCGGAGTTCTTTTAATATCATTTAATTCACTCCTGATTCTTGCACCCATCAATTTTAAGTGTTCTTTATCATTCATTTTACACCCCTATTCGAGACTATTTATGAATATTAAAAAGATTTAAATAAGTTATGTTTAAATTTATCTTATTTTTTCTAATAACTCTTGCAAGGATTTTTTAGTAACTTTTCTTGGATTATTATTCATTCTTTCTGGGCTGAATCCTTCATTTAAAATAACTTCAATATTGTTTATTATTCCAGCTTCTGTTAACGTTGAAGGGGCATTAACTTTATTCATTAAATTTCTTATTCCATCATAGAAATGTTTTATACTTACAAAACCCAAACCGGAATAAACTAATTTTTCTAATCTTTTCTTTACAAATTTATAACCTCTTTTGTCTAAACAATCTTCTTCGTTTATGTTATAATTATATAATAAAAATTCAGGCAAGGTTAATGCACATGCAAAGCCATGACTTAAATTAAAATGTGCTGTAATAGGATAAGATATTGAATGAGGTGCAGTAGTTGCTGTCTGACTGAATGCTAACCCCGCTTCTAAACTTGCCTTTGACATGTTAAATTTAGATTCTTCATCGTTTAATCTTTCATAAGAATAATCTAGGTTTTCTAGTACTAACCTTATCGATTGTATTGCATGAGTGTCTGATAAAGGATTTGAGTTAATGCTCCAATATGATTCAAGTGCTTGTGATAATGCGTCTAAACCAGTTGAAGCTACTAAATTTTTAGGCATGGTAAATGTTAGTTCAGGATCTACAATGGCATGACGCGGATAAACTAAATAATCTCCAATTTTACCAAAAGATTTTTTTTTGTTATTGTAATAAAAAGCAGCAAACGGTGTGACTTCTGAACCTGTTCCTGCTGTCGTCGGAATAGCTATTAAATTAACCCCCCTATTTTCTATTTTCCTGTTATTAAAATAATCTAATATCTTTGCATTATTTTTAAGCATTATAGAGACTATTTTTGAAGTATCCAAAACACTCCCTCCTCCTAAACCAATAATTAAATCAGGATTATTCTTTTTTGCTGTGTTTATCGCATTATTTATATCTTCTAATCTTGGAACAGGATTAACTTTTTCATAAATAAAAATTTTATAATTTCTTAGCATATTTAAAACTCTATCTTGTAAACTGGTTTTTTTTACAAAATTCTTTCCGGTTATTAAAAATATTCTTTCCGGATTATAATTTTTTACAATATTCTCTAGCTCATTCAAGGAGCTATTTCCAAAGTGTATTTTTGTCGGAACATAATAAGTCATTTTATTGCATCCATAAATCTTTTAGTTATTTCTTTGGGATTTAATTCAATTCTTTTTATGTCTTTTTTATTACCCGGTTTAATTTTAACTAACAAGAAATTAGGACCATTAATGTTTAACATTTCTTTTAATTTATCTTCAAGTTCATTTTCAGTTAAAATTATTTTAGTATCATTATAACCGCAGTCTAAAGCGACTTTATCCAAATAAGTTGTATTAGATGTTGTACTTTGTGAGCCGGTAGAAGAATAAGATTCATTATCCAGGCAAATATGCAATAGATTTTTTGGTTTGAGATTCCCTATTGTTGATAATATTCCAAGATGCATTAGTAAAGCTCCGTCTCCATCTATAACTACAACTTTTTCATTTTTTTGTAAAGCAGTTCCTAATGCAATTGCTCCGATATGACCCATTGAACCGATAGTATAGAAATTTTTTACTGAATCATCTATTTCATATAATTCACGAGAAATCATTGCCGTTGTTGAAAACCTTATCATATTGTTTGTATGTCTGGCAATAGTTTCAATAGCTTTATACCTCGACATTTCATATTTATTATTAACTTCTTTTTCATAATTTCCTATCGAACCGGGATTTATTAACAATGCAATAGTATTATGAGACTTTAATTTATTATTTGTCCATTCAATATCGTCTAGAGATTCTAGAACTTTTGTTTCTATGTTTGCTGATTCTAAAAAATCTAGCGTTTTTTTCCCCATCAACAAATGTTCAGGCGCATCTTCTGGATAATTTGGATTACCCCTCCAACCAATCAACAACAAAGATTTAATTTCATACAAATCATTTAAAGAAGTCTGAGGATTAATTAAATTTCCAATACCAGCATTCTGCAATAAAACAACTGGCTTTTTTCCAGCTAAGTACGAACCAGAAGCCATACTTAATGCTAATCCTTCATTCGCAGCTGGAATATACTCATTTAATGATTCTAAATAATTAAAAAATCCGCCAAACAAGGAATCAGCTACCCCTATAAAAGGTCCAAATTCATATTCTTTTAATTTATAATACAATTCCTCTGGCTTTACCGACTTCATTTTAACCCCAAAATCAATAATATATGGAAACACTTAAAAATTAATCTATTTAATTTCAATTATGGTTGAATCCATAAAGAAATTACGTGAAATATGTCAAAAACCGGTTTTAAATTCAAACACATGGTATCAAAGAAAAGTTACTAGAAAAATCTCAATATATTTTACGTTGTTGTTGATACACTTAGGGGTTAGCGGAAATGTAGCTTCCATGATTATGTTGATTACCGGATTAATTGCATCCTCATTTTTTACTCTAGGAAATTATTCTGCTTACCTTGCGGGTGTTTTATTATTACAGTTTTGGTATGTTTTAGATCATGTGGATGGAGAATTGGCAAGATATTGGAAAAAAACAAGTGCAAAAGGAATTTTTATAGATAAATTAACCCACCATATAATTCACCCATTTATATATTTATTTTTAGGAATCGGTTTATGGAAACAACTTAATAATCCTTTAATGTTAATATTAGGAAGTTTTACAGCATATTTTTTATTACTTCAAGATTTAATTAACATAGATAAAAGAGATTCTTTAATTGCAAGTAATATAAATAAAACTAAAAAAGAATTAAATCAAAAATCTAATATGTTTGGAGCATTATTTACTAAAGTTTCTTTAATAGTATATAAGGTTCCAGGATTAATGAATATTCTAACTTTAGCTGCAATATTTAATTTACTTTATTATGTGTTTTTATTTTATGCAATTACTTTCCCAATAATGATATTGATCAAAATAATTTATAATTTAAGCATCCCAGATAATAAGTTTAAATAATTTAAAAATTTTGTTTTTTAGTAATAAATCCTTTCCAAAAACCAATTATTGTTAATATATCTTTTAATAATTTGAATATAGGAACAAATATTATTCTAATATCTTTTGTATATCTAAATGCATTAAGTGTGTAGATTATTGCTAGACTTAATATTAAGATTAGTGATATAATGTTTATATAATGGATTAATAAAGAAATATATAATATTGTAGATGTTATGGGGCTCCAATATTTACTTGCAAAACTTTTTAATCCATGCTTTCTAAAATTTACACCAGATGCTTCTGCTAAAGGCAATGCTTTATTTAATAACTGTTTTTTCATAGACAAATTATAAAACCCATGTAAATGCAGAAGATTTACAGGAGCTGTAACTAATTTATATCCCAATTCTTGTATTTTCCATCTTAAATCAGTATCTTCTCCAGCTATTCTAAAAGTTTTATCATCATACAATCCAATTTTTAATAATAAATTTTTATTAAATAAAGTTGGACGTCCTTCTTTTTGTTTATTCTTTAAGCTAATTTCATAATCTTTTGTTAAAATAACTTTATCATAGAATGAAAACTTATTCCAATATTCTTTTGGAATTATTAATTTACTTCCAACAAAACATTTCTTATTAGAATTATAAACATTAACCATTTCACTAAGCCAGTTTTCACTTTCTAAAACACAATCACACCAAATAATGTTTAATAAATTATATTTTGAAGATTTAATTGCTTTATTTAATGATTTAGCCAATCCTAAATTTTTTTCATTTTTGATTAATTTAACATTTTTATATTGAGAAATTACCTTTAAACTATTATCAGTTGATTTATCATCTACCACAATGATTTCAATTTTACCTTTATATTTTTGTTTTTGAATATTTTCTATAGATTTCCCTATTGTATTCTCTGCATTATAATTTGGTATAATGAATGAAACATTTTGCATAAAATTAACCCATGAAGTAGATTTATAAAACTTTTTGAAGCTATAAACAAAATGACAATTGGATTAGTGAATAATGAATATGGCTGGGAGAGAATTTTAGAACAAGAAAAGACCCCTTGGGAAAAAATTAGTTTTAATGATTTAAATAGATATTCTTTGATAATTTTAAATTCTAGAAATTTAAATGAAAATGAATCAAATAAAATAAAATCTTACTTAAATAACGGTGGTGCTTTATTAACAGATACCTTATCTTTTAAAAAATTATACCCAAATAGAAAAATATCTAAAATATATATAAAAAATATTAAAGGGAAAAATGAATTATTTAGAAATATTAGTAAGATAAATATTGAAAAATTTGGTTATAAGATAAAAAATTCTGAAACAATAAGCTCGTTAAAAATTGGTGATGGTTTTGTAATTGTTTTACCATTTGATTTAAATTCATTAATGTTAGATGAAAGATCAAAAGAATTATACTTTTCTAGCCCTTATAATCCATTAAAAGAATATGTTTCTATTGTTTCAAAGGGGGATTTAAGAAGATTAATTATAAATTGTTTTTATTATTTATACTTCAAGAGAAACATTCCTTATATTCATTTATGGTATTATCCAAATAAATATGAAAGTGCATTTTGTTATAGGATGGATTTAGACGTTTTTATTAAAAGTGAAATAGATAATATAGTAAAAGTAATTAAAAAAAATAAAATAAATTTCACTTGGTACGTTAGTGTAAAAAATTGTGAAAATTATGAAAATGAAATGAATAAATTATATAAATTAAATCAAGATATTCAATCACATTCTTATGAGCATAAAGTTTATGATTCATTTGAAGAAAATTATGATAATGTACTAAAATCTAATAAATTTATTTCTGAAGTAGCAAAAAAGCCAATTGGGTTTGCAGCTCCCTTTGGCCATTGGAATAAAAATCTTGGTAAGGTTCTTGAAAAATTAAATTATTCTTATAGTTCTGAATTTTCATTAAGTTATGACGATTTCGCCTTTTATCCATTTTTAGATAAGAAATCTAAAGTAATTCAATTACCAATTTATCCAACATGTATAGGATTAATGAGAATGAAATTATATTCCAAAAAACAAATGAAAGATTATTTTGATTATTTAATAAACATGCAATATAAAAAACAAATGCCTTTATTCTTATACGATCATCCAAATGATGGTATAGGAACTTATTCAGATGTCTTAGATCATCTATTGAAGAAAATTAAAAGTTTAGATAATGTTTTAATAACAAATTTTAATGAATTTTTAACTTGGTGGAAAAGAAGAGAGAAAAAGAAATTTAATATCTCAATTCTGGGTAATAAATTAAACATAAGAAGTATTAATGAAGACAAAGATATTTATTTAAGAATTATTATGCCGGGTTATAAAGAAATTAAGTTACCATTAAAAAATCAAATTGTAAATTTAGAAAAACTAAACTTAAATGATTTACCAGAATTTAAAGAAATAAAAATTAGAAATACTGATATAATTAAATCAAAAATATTATTCTCAATTTATTATCTGGGCGTATTATTTAAAGCAATAAAAAGAAGATTATTTTAACATATCCTTATAGGCTTTTAATATATTACTTGTTACAACTTCCCATATGAAGTTTTTCTTAATATGCATTCTTAATTCATCATCTTTTTCTTTTTTATAAACCTGAATAATTTTCCTTTCTATCTCTTTATTATTAAATGGGTTAACATAGAAGGCATAATTTTTGAAATATTCTGTAGAACTACCTCTTGAAGTAACTAAAACATTTGCACCAGCCAATCCTCCTTCTAATACAGTTAGCCCCGGGTTTTCTAGCCATGATGGAAGTACAACTGCACGTGCAGCGGCATAAGCAGAACTTAACATTGTGCTTTCATGATCAACCCCATCAATAAAATGTATATTGTTTTTTGCGTATTTTTTACACAATCTATAATAAGTATCCCCCCCTTGAAATTTTTTATTGCTCATTATAACCAATGAAAATTTCAATTTACTTGCTATTTTAATTAAAGTAAGAACATTTTTTCTAGGCTCTATTCTTCCAGTATATAAAAGAAAATCTTCTATTCCATATTTTCTTACGAATTCTTTTTTATTAGCGTAGAAAAATCTTTTATCAACACCATAATTCGCAACCTGAAATTTGCTTTCTTTTAATTTATAAGTTTTCATTAAAATGTTTTTTTCTGCATTGGAGTCTGTTAAAATCTTACTAGACATTTTTAACATTTTTGATAAATAAGTAAGTTTATTTAAATGATGTGTATTATGTAACAGAGCATAAATCCCTAAATCTAATTTATGTTTCAAGTTAACTCCGCTTCTCATCGCAAATCTTAAAGAAGGCCAAGAGTAAACAGGAGTAATTGCAACTGGAACTTTTTTATTATAAGCTGCATTAATTAAATCATAGCAATTATTTGATAAACCAAAATTATGCAATAAGCCATAATCTGTTAATTTATCTTTCCATTGGTCAAATAACTTTATTTTTACTCCTTTTTTAATTAAATACTCCCTATTCTTTAATAATAAAATCTCACCACCACCGGGAGCTTGAAATGCACTATTATTACAATTCATTAAAACTTTCATATTGTTGATTTAACCCACTCAATTGTTTTTAATAATCCATTATCTAAATCAACTTTCGAGTTAAAATTGTAAGATTTTAATAAACTATTATTAGAATAAAAGGATTTTAATCCTGGATCGGCATTTCTAAAAACAGTATTTGATTTACTATCACATAATTCTTTTATTTTTCCAGCCAATTCTTTTATTTTTATACACCCTTCTCCGCCAATATTAATTATTTTATCGATTGACTCTTCTTTAGAACAAATTAACAAACACGCATCTATTAAATCATCTATATAAATAAAACTTCTTACTTGTTCACCATCACCATTTATTATTATATCATTATTTTTTAAAGCAGATTCTATAAAAAAGAAAATTGCATTATCCATCTTTCTAGGTCCATATGTATTAAATAACCTGATTATTGTTATTGGAATGTTTTTTTTATGACCGTAAACTTGTAATATCCTTTCTGATGTTAATTTTGAAGTTGCATAAATTGAATTTGTATTTAACTCATGATTTTCATCTGCATTAACACATTCTCCATAAACTTCTCCGCTAGAAAAATAAAAAATTCTCTTAAGATTTGGAATTTTACTTGCTGCTTCAATGACATTAATTGTCCCCATGACATTAGTTTCTAGAATTTCTGTTGGGTTTTCATAAGAATCAGATTTAATAAATCCTGCAAGATGAAAAATATAATCTGGCTTAAACCTTTCTAATTCATAAACAGCTTCTTTTTTTGTTAGATCTTGATATATAATATCTATCTTACCTTTCAATGGATCTAAATTTTTTAAATATCTAGAACGAGCAACTGCTATTACTTTAGAACCCTTTTTAAAAAATTCTTCTACTAGATAACTTCCTATAAATCCATCTGCACCAGTAATTAATACTGTTTTACCTTTAAACTTATTATCTATCATTTTAGTTTACTTATTATATCTAAAACTTTTATTGAAGTTGTTCCATCTCCAAATGGTTGTTTCCAATTTCTTGCTTTATTAAACATTATATTAACACATTCTAAGATTCTTTCTGGTTTTACTCCTGCTAACATATTACTTCCAACTTCTAATGTTTCTGGTCTTTCTGTGTTATCTCTTATTGTTACACAAGGTATTTTTAATATACATGTTTCTTCTTGAATCCCACCAGAATCTGTTATCATGACTTTTGTATTCGCTTCCAATTGTAAAAATTCTAAAAAGCTTATTGGTTCTAAAACTTTTACCCCATCAGGAACTTTAAGATTAAACTCTTGTATCATTTTTCTAGTTCTTGGGTGCATAGGATATATAATCGGCATTTTGTATTTATTATAAATTAATTCTAAACTTTTTAATATATTAGATAACCTTTCTTTATCATCTGTATTTTCTGCCCTATGCGCTGTTAATAAAAAATATTTTTCTTTTTCTAT